>JABWAN010001136.1 GCA_013361015.1 Candidatus Zhuqueibacterota bacterium
GGCAGGTAAGAATGGCAAAGGGAAACTGCCTCACGCCATAAGAACTGCAACAACAGTTCTTGGGGCGACTGAGTTGATATTGTATTTTCGTGACAGCGACGGCAAAGCGAATACGACGCGTTTATATCTAGCCAGCGACGGCACAAAGAGGGGATTGCAAGTTAAGCGTGATCGGATAATTATATCGCCGCCTGGCGTATTTCTCACTACACGTGCACGGTTTCTGCACGAAGATGCGGAGCGTTTTAGCAAGTTGGAGGCTACTAACCGCGCAACGTCGGTCTTAACCACACTGCAATTACTTGAAATGCGATTACAAAAGCTTGCCTTATTAATTGCCGGTGGTGAAACCATTATACACGGTGATTTAGGCACTGGCCGCCTGATCCCGCTACCATTAATGGGTGAAGGCATGAGCCGATTGCTCTCAATTGTATTGGCAATTGCCAATACTTCAAAAGGTGTCGTTTTGATTGATGAGATTGAAAACGGCTTGCACTATTCTGTTTTGAAAAAAGTTTGGCAAGCTATTGCAAAGTCTGCTCAAGAATCTGACACACAGATATTTGCAACAACTCATAGCTGGGAATGTATCAAGGCTGCGCATGAAGCTTTTGACGAAATGAGCGTTTATGACTTCGCCTTACATCGTCTGGATAGAGTTGGGGATGAAATTCAGGCGGTCGTTTATGACCAAGAAATTTTGCGCGCATCGTTGATAACTGATCTGGAGGTACGTTGATGTTGGGTGATCAACTTCAAATTCCACAAAGCAAGGCTCCAATTGCATATCCTAAAGTACTCGTGGTCGAAGGCCAGAGTGCCTTTCAATTCTTCAAAGCTTTACTCCGACACTTGGATCTTTTGAACACAATAGAGATCAGAAATGCGGGCGGCGTGAACGATTTCTCCACGTTTTTGAGGCAACTGCTTATAACGCCGGGATATCCGCAAGTTACTTCGCTGGCAATAATTCGAGATGCCGAAGGGAATGTCACTGCCGCCTTTCAAGCAATCTGCAATTCCCTCAAAGATGTCCAACTTCATGTACCTTCTCGCCTCGGCGAATTATCTGAAGGAACGCCGAAAGTGTCGGTGTTTTTGTTGCCCGATTGTGCCAATAGCGGTATGCTTGAGACGCTTTGTCTAGATTCTGTTAGTGCCGACCCTGCGATGCCTTGTGTAGAAAATTACTTTTTATGCCTGGAAGAACGTGGTACTCAGTTGCCGAAGAATCTGACCAAGGCTCGACTCCACACCTTTTTGGCCTCAAGGTCGAGGGCAGACTTATTATTAGGACAAGCAGCGCATGAGGGCTACTGGCCTTTCGACGACCCCGTCTTTGATCCGCTCAAAAAGTTTTTGATCGCTTTATGATTTTACTGCCATGTCAAAACTAGAATCCAACAATAAAAACATCGCGCAAAACAAAAAGGCGCGACACGATTACGAAATCCTCGAAACCTATGAAGCGGGTCTGGTGCTGCACGGCACGGAAGTGAAAAGCCTGCGCGAGGGTCGCGCGAATCTCAAAGACTCCTATGCCGCGGTGCACAACGATGAGGTGTGGCTTTACGGCGTGCACATCAGCCCGTATTCGCACGGCAACATCAACAACCACGCGCCGGAGCGCGATCGCAAGCTGCTGCTGCATCGCAAAGAGATTCGCAAGCTCATCGGCAAAACCAAAGAGACCGGCCTCACGCTCGTGCCCTTGCAGCTTTACTTCAACAAAGGCAAAGTGAAAGTGCAACTCGCCCTCGCGCGCGGCAAAAAGGAGTACGATATACGCGCGGCGATTTCGAAACGAGAATCGGAT
>JABWAN010001137.1 GCA_013361015.1 Candidatus Zhuqueibacterota bacterium
CCACCAGATGCGCGCGCAGACTCATGTTCGCGAGACGCGAGACCGTGGTAGGATGAAGATATTTGCGATAGAGAGGCTCGGTGTGCATGGTTAGAGAGCAGTTATCAGTGATCCGTCACCGGCGATCAGTCAGCGCTAGCTGAATACTGATTGCCGAACACTGGTCACTGACTATTCCTTTATCAATTGCTCGATAATGTCGATCGCCGTGACGCCCTCGGCTTCGGCGGAAAAATTCGTCACGATGCGGTGACGCAATACCGGTCGGGCAACGGCGCGGATGTCTTCGATGTCGGGCGTGGGTCGGCCGTCGAGGATCGCACGGGTTTTCGCGCCGAGCACCAAATACTGCGAAGCGCGCGGGCCGGCGCCCCATTCAATCCAATCATTCACGTTTTTCGTGCTGCCTTCCTGTTTTGGCCGCGTGCGCCGCGCAAGATTAACGGCATATTCGACCACATGATCCGACACCGGCACTTCGCGCACCAGCTTCTGCAAAGAGAGAATCTTTTCAGCATCCAAAACTTCTTTGAGCTGTGCTTCTTTGCCGCTGGTCGTCGATTTGACGATCAACTTTTCTTCTTCCGCGCTGGGATAATTCACCCACAAGTTGAACATGAAACGATCAAGCTGCGCTTCCGGCAACGGATACGTGCCTTCCTGCTCAATGGGATTTTGCGTGGCGAGCACAAAGAACGGTTCGGCGAGTTTGTGCGTCGCGCCCGCAGCGGTGACCTCGTGCTCTTGCATGGCTTGCAGCAACGCCGCTTGCGTCTTGGGCGGCGTGCGGTTGATTTCGTCCGCGAGCACGATGTTCGCAAACACCGGCCCCGGCACGAAACGAAACGCTTTACGCCCGGTGCTGTGATCCTCTTCGATAATCTCCGTGCCCGTGATGTCCGAGGGCATGAGGTCGGGCGTGAATTGTATGCGATTGAATTTGAGTTTCAATACACGTGCAAGTGTGCTGATCAACAAGGTTTTTGCCAAACCCGGCACGCCCACTAGCAAGCAGTGCCCGCGTGCGAGCAATGAGATGAGCAATTGCTCGATGACTTCGCGCTGGCCGACAATGACTTTGCCGACCTCCGCAAGAATTTCGCGCTGCGCTTCTTTTACTTCCGCTATGATCGCCACATCCTTAGCTGCGAGATTCATGGAACGCAAGACTCCTTTCAAAAATACGCTTCGTGTTGCCAAACGTCTTCATCCAGGCCGCTATGATAACCAAACACCCTTCCAAATGCAATTACTTTGATGCCGCTTGGCGCCGGTTTTTGATAAAATTTGGCAAAGTTTGCCTTGCAGCAACAAATGGCGATTGCTACATTGCGTTGCACGATTGGCGATGGACTGCAGCAATGAGCGCCAACGCGACGCAACTCTCGTTAAGACGAAACGCATGCCATAATCGTTGTAAAGACCGATGCAAATAGAGACCGATAAAACCAATCTTCTCGGCCTGAGCCGCGCAGAATTGATCGCTTTTGCGGAAAGCTTGGGCGAAAAAGCCTTTCGCGGAAAACAACTCTTTCAATGGCTCTATGGCCGCGGCGCTCAAAACTTTTCCGAGATGACCAGCTTGGCGACGGGCTTGCGGCAACGCTTGTGTGACGTTGCGAGTATTGACGCGCTCGAGGTGGTGCAGCGGAAAATTTCGCAACAGCACGATGCTGAAAAGTTTTTGTTTAAACTAAGCGACGGTTTAAATATTGAGAGCGTGCTCATGCACGAAGGGGAACGCCACACGCTTTGCATTTCTTCGCAAGTCGGTTGCCCCATCGATTGCAAGTTCTGCGCGACCGGCAAGAT
>JABWAN010001138.1 GCA_013361015.1 Candidatus Zhuqueibacterota bacterium
TGATCTTTTGGACTCAAGATGATTTTATATGATAGCCGGATCTTGATGATGCCGTCTTCTTCAACACCAAACGCTAAATGGGCGTGGCAACAAAAACCAATAAGTAACTTCAAAGCTAGCGCGCAGGTCAGTGCAGGTCTTGTATTCATCTTCATCGCTCCTACGGAATGACAACGTTGAGGCGGCATCTCGAACCAACCCGTAACGAAATTCTCTTCTACTGCAAATTCACCAGCGCCACAACCAACCCCTCGCCGGAATCAAGCGAGGTCAAAGCTTTACCGAGGATCGCACCGAAAGACGCGGCTCGATCCGTCGCCCTCATGGCATGACCCGAGATCGCGGAAGTGGTGAGCAAATCACCCGGCTTGATCGCACCGTTCGCCGCCGTGGCTAGCACATAAACCCTGCCGCTGAGTGCGATAACGCTTCCTTCCGCAGGCTTCTCCTCATGCTGCAAAATCAAACCTGGATTCAAGCCGCCGGCACCGCTAACCACACCAGCAACGCGCGTATCATAAGCCTTCCGGCAAAGCTTCAGCTTGCCAGCACTCTGTTCGTCAATCACTACCACTGCACCGGCCGGAATCGGATCGCCCTCGGCAATTGGAAAAGGTTCCGCAACATCAGACCCACCGATGACCGTGAGAATTTTCGTCGTCGTAGTGCCATTCACCGCGAGTGAGTTGCCGAGGGCAACTTTGCCAGAAGGGTGAATCGTAATGCGCGCTTTGTCGCCTTCCGTAAAAAAGTATAACGCTTCATTCATGCGAGTGCCGAACCACACGCCGTTGCCCGCCGCGCCGGAGTCTGCCCTCGCCTCTAGTAACCCCGCGCCGATGCGAGACACAGAAAATTTTTCCGAAATTGCATTCGTACTGACCGTATCGACCGAAGCTGCGGAGCGTACGATCTCCTCGGAATTTAGCTCGCGGCCTTGTTGCAAGGTGAGGGCGGCAATCATGGCGACGAAAAGCATGGTTGGTTTCATGGCAAATCCTGCGCGCTAGTTCGGCAACACATCTGCAATTATTGACGCTTGAACAATTCAAAGAAAATTTCTTCAAACGGCGAACGCTCCTCGCTCCAAGACAAAAACTCTTTGCGTGTGGCAATGCCGACCGGCCCATCCCAAATTCCGCCGTGAATCATCGCGTCATAAACGCGCACGGCCAAAACGTTTTCCTGGCCCGGCAGAAACATATCCGGCGAAACAAAGTAGGCGCGATATCGGTTATATTCATCGCCGTTAATTTCAAGCCCGCCGCGACGCGCCGACCAAAATCCGGTCTTGCCCACCAGCTTGCCATTCAAATACACCTCGTCAAGGTCGTCGATTTTGCCGAGCACGAGAATGAGCTTCTCGTTTAGTAACTTCTCCGGCAACCGAAAACGCGTGCGATACCAGCCCGTGCCGTCATAATCCTTGAGGTCATAGCCGTCCCACATTCCCGGAACGAAGACCTGCTGCCACGAGGAATCGTCATAATCACGTTGGGCAAACTGCAGATCATCTCCAATTTTGAGCCGCCAGCTTCCGGAGAAATCAAGCACAACCCGCAGTTGGTCGCGCATATAAAATAGCCCAAGGTCGCCATGCACAATGCCGCCGGCAATTTCGTCGTCATACACACGCACGGCGAGCACATTCTCGCCCGCGCTGCGCAATAACCCTTTGGGCACCGTATACCGGCGCGGCACGCTGTAAGCCGTCGAATAATCCGGTGGAAAACCGCCTTGATAGCCGATCATGTGGCCGTTGAGATACGCTTCATCAGCGTCGTCGATCTGCCCGAGAAACAAAT
>JABWAN010000104.1 GCA_013361015.1 Candidatus Zhuqueibacterota bacterium
GAAATAGCCTTGCCAGGGCTGCAAGACAGTATTGTTGCCGAGGTATTGTTTGCCATCAAATGCCCAAAGTTGCGATTCAACGAGCGCGGATTTTTGTACCGCGGTCCAGTCCGTGGGAAAATCAAACGGCGTTGCCAGTAAATTCCATCCGGGCTGCAATTCCAAAACAAAATCTTGCGCCGTTGAAATCGAATGCGCCGGGCCGACATCGAAATTTTGCGGAGAGGAAGTGATCAACCAAAATGCGCGGCCGGGCGCGGGCGGCAAAAATCCCGCGCGCCCAAACTCGACATTGCCCAACACGGAATGAAAGGAATACAACCGCCACTGTGTTGGCTCATAAGCGCCGAGATCGTCCTGCAGCCATGCGAGCGTCGAATCTTGCGCTGTTGCATAGGGCAGCGAGCTGAGTTGATAGTATTCGCCGCGCGTGGCGTTCGGCGCAGCGACTTGTTGCGCGAGCACGACGATGGAATGCGCGTCGCGCGGAGCTGCGGCCGAAAGTGCAGCATTGCCCACCGAATCGCTCGCGGTGAGGACGTACTCGAGTCCCGCGGAATGAATCTGTGCGCTCTCGATGGTTGCGACGAATTCGCCGTGCTCAGAAATCATCGCGCGTTCGAGAAAACGCTCTCGTCCGGCGGAACGATAAAGCACACGCATGCTCGCAATACCGGCGCCGGCGTCGCTCGCTTGTGCGCGCAAGGTGAGAGCCTGTCCCAATTGTACGGTATCGCGTGGCGTGTGCGTCACGCGCGGCGGCGTGTTATCAACGCGAAAGCCGGCGCGCAGTGATGCTCTGCGATTGCCGGCGCTGTCGCTGGCAACGATTTGGCAATTGTGCGCCCCTTCTTTCAATGCCGCAGTCAGCGTATAACTCGTCGTCGTGCCCGCGATTTGTGCAACGGCTTTGTCGTCAACATTGAAAGTGTAGGAAGCAATGCCGCTGGCTGCATCCGTTGCCGGTTGCCAAGTGAAGTTGACTGTATCGCCGGCCACCCAAGTGCTGCCGTTCGCCGTGAGCACGCGCAAACCGCTCGGTGCTTGTGGAGGCGTGTGGTCATAATAGTAATCAACGCGGCTCGCGCTTTTGTGATCGACATTGCCTCGGCCATCCACAAGCCAGACATACACCGGCACTTTGCCCTCGGCCGTTGCTTGCACTTGAATTTCATGTAATGGCTCGCTGGCCGTAGAATTCACGCGGGTGCCGTCGCGGCTGTCATTTGGCGCAGCGCCGATTTTATAATACCCGCCCGCGATCTTGCTCGGATCGAAAGGATTTTGCCAACGCAAGGTGAACTGCGCCGTAGCATGCCAACGTGCAGGCGTGATCGTCAAGTTTTGCGGCGAACCCGGTGCGTCGTGATCGGGCGTGCCGAGATCAACAACACGCACAGTGAAATTCTGAGTGATTGCCGCTTTATTCAAATCCTCGGCGCGAAGGCTGATTTGCACCGTTCCAACGTCGGTGAACTTCGGAACGCCGCGCAAAGTTTGGGTCGCAGCCTCCCATGCCAACCAAGGAGGAGCAGCGGTCACCGTGAAGGTCACGCGATCGCCGACATCAACCTCTTGCACAAGCGGTTTGTAGTTGTAGGTGGAATCTACAAATGCCATCGTATCCGGTTTGCTCAAAAAGATTGGAACATCGTTGGTGTTTTCGACGCGCAACGTGTACTGCTGCTGGTCGCGCTCGCCTTTGCGGTCGCGCACTTCGATAAGCACGTTGTGCTGGCCGATGTTTTCATTGCGCGGCGTACCGCTAATTTGCTTTTTGGTGGAATCCAATTGCAGCCAGGCGGGCGCTTGCGCAAGTGAGAGGGTTAATTTTTCGTTCGGATCGGGATCGACGAGCACGAGTTGATACAAATAAAGCGAATCTTCCTGCACGGTTGTTTTGGGTGAAGAAGTGATGGCCGGCGGCGTATTTTTCAGATCGATGGGGATCGTATAGGTTTTTTGATCACGCGCGCCGGCGCGATCGGCGACATAAACCGTCACCAAAGTATCCGCCAGGTTCGTGCGCACCGGTGTGCCGCTCACGGTCCCATTCGTATTGAGCTGCAGCCACGCGGGTTTGAGCACAGCCCCGAAAGCGAGCGAGTCGCCTTTGTCAACGTCCGCGGCCTCAAAGCGATAAGCATAGGCCACATTTTCTGTCGCGCGCGGCGGCGGCGCACTGGTGATTTGCGGCGGGTCATTCACGTTTTGCACGCGCAACGTGAATTGCTGTTTTGCCGACTTGCCTTTGGAATTTTTGACGGTGATTGTAATCAGATACGAGCCGACATGCTCGTTGAATGGTGTTCCGGCAAGCTCGCCTTGCGTGGAAAGCACCAGCCAGCTCGCATTGCCGTCCAAACTATATTGCAAAGTTTCTTGCGGGTCGGGATCGCTGGCGATGATCTGATAAACGTAGCGTTCATCCTCGCGCGCGAGTGTATCCGGCTGTGAGATAATTTGTGGCGCAGCCGTATCGCGCAAAACCTGTAATTGAAAAATTTGTTTTGCGCGGCCGCCTGCGCTGTCAACGGCATGGAATTCAATTCGGGTTTCGCCGAGATCGTTGCTGTTTGGGGTGCCTTCCAATGTGCGCGTGACTTGATTGATTTGCAACCACGCCGGTGCGTCCAGCAATTCCAGCGCGGGCGCCTCCTCCGCATCATAATCGACCGCGGCAATCGCATACGCATAAGGCGCCCCGACGTAGGCCTGTGTGATCGGCTGAGAAGTAATGAGGGGAGGCACGTTTTCTAACTTGCCTTCTGTCGTCAAGGATTGCGCGAAAACATCTGCATTGCCGCTGCGCTCGTCCGTCCATGCGATCCACGCACGATCGGGCAAGCGCGCGAGCACGCCGACCTGCGAATTTTTCTTGCCATGATCGGTGAGCACTACGCCGCCGGCACTCCACATTTGCTGGCCGAGTGCATTGACTCTTTGCGCATATATATTCGTGCCGCTGCCGCGCTCGTCTTCCCAGGCCGCAATCAAACCGCCGTGACCGTCGGAAGCAATGCGTGCACGAAACTGGCCTTGCTCAGCTTGTGCCGCCGCGAGTCCCTGGACTTGCCACAAGGCTTTGCCTTCGAAGTTCAGACTTTGCGCGAAAATATCACCTTTGTCGTTGCGGGCATCTTCCCAAGCCAGAAGCAGGCCGCCTGCGCCTGAAGGCAAAAGCTGCAGCTCTTTTTGCTCGCCGCGATTGGCTCCCGCGGCAACGCCGGCCGCACCCCATAGCAATGCGCCGGTCGAGCCGAGCTTTTGCGCATAAACGTTGAACACGAGCAGCCGGCGATCCAGCCAAGCAACATGTAGTGCAAAATCTCCGGCGTTGTTTGACTGCAATAGCATCCGCGGCTCTTTTTGTTCGCCGAGAGATTGCGCAACTGAAACCCGATTGCTCCAAACGGCATTGCCGGAGGGAGCGAAGTATTGCACCAGTACGCGACTCGGCGTGGCGTTGTCATCCTGCCACGCCAGCGCAAAACCACGATTGGGAATCGTGACTGCATCGCCCAACGTTTGTGCGCGGCGCGTGTTGACGAGTTCGACCCCCGTGGCGTTCCAGAGCTTTTCGCCATTAGCGTTCAAATGCTGGCCCACGAGATCTTGCGAGCCGGTACGTTCATCGTGCCAAATCACATATGCGCCGCCGGCGCCATCACTAATCACCCGTGGTTGACTTTGCTCCTTGTTGCCGCGATAAACTTCTTTGCCATTCTCTCCCCATAAACGCTCACCGCCTGCAGCAATACGTTGCGCAAAAATGTCGCCGTCATCGTTCGTTACTTCCTGCCAAACGATAATGATACCGCCCGCGCCGTCATTGGTTGCAGAAACGCGCGTTTGTTTGCCGGACGTCGTGGCGATTGCGAGGCCGTTGCTTTGCCATTGCGGATGGCCGAGGCTATCGAGACGTTGGCAATAGATCGCCGTGCGCGAAGTGCGCGCATCTTCCCAGAGGGCAAACACACCGTGGGTTTGATCGGCAAGAAGGAGCGGTGAATCTTGCGTGCCGCTGGCTGTGCAAATGGGAAGATTGTGAAAGGACGCGGCGAAATCTTGTGCGCGTAGAGTAGTGGGAGCCTGTATGGCACAAACCCCGAACATGCTGCCGAATAGCGTGGCGGCGGCACTTTTCTTATTTATCCATCCTGGCATCGATACCTCGCGTCGGTTGTCCTCCGACAATATGTAGTGCAGACTTCCAGTCTACAAACCAAGCAGACGGAATAGGTTTTCCGCAGGAAGACTCCACTACTATTCTGTCGAAGAATCACACTGCGTTTTGAAACCCTTGCTATTTCCGGTAATACCTCACTGAAGGTGGCGTCATTCCGAACGAATATAACGATCTTGATTGCCGAGCTTATTGAGAAAGAGAAGACTTCTTCAATTCGGCGGCGGCCCCGGGGGTTCGGGCAAAAGCCGTTTCGCCTCGCTCTTCTCATTACGGTTTAACAATAAATAAGCCGAACTGCCGCCAAGCAAAACCGAGGTTGACAAATACCATAACCAACGGCGCGATTTAGGTTGCTCTGCAAGGACGGGCGGCAAATCCTTAAGGGTGGGCAAACGTGCCACCTGCTGGTCTTGCGCAAGCACCAGTTCCGGCGCATCGAGCAGTGCACGTATTGCGGCGGAAACGTCAAAACCGATGAACGCAGTGTCTTGCAGAGTCTTGCTATATTCTACGACGTGAAATTTGGTCATCTCCCCGGAACTCGCATCGAGCCAGCGTAGTCGCAAGCGCCAAAGCGAAGCGTCTTCGCGGTTTGCTGACCTCATTTCAAGGGTTGCAAGGAGCAATTTCTGAAGCTGCAGGCTTGCACTGAATTGTCTTATGCTGTCTGCGTGGAAAGGATTGAAGTCAGGTCGCGCACGAAGGGCAGTCGCCAGCGTTTCTTGGGCAGCGAGGAAAATGCCTTCCTCTGCTTGCAAATTGGTGGAAAGCTCGTGCTGTAGCGCTTGAAAATACTTTTCGAGCGATGAATCCGGCTGAGCCCGATAAGGGTTGGCTGCGAGTGGCGGATGCGTCAAGTCGAGCACTGGGAGAACACCTAGACGAATACCGGCGCCGGCAGTGGAGATTTGACCGAAAGCCGTTGCAACCATGACAAGCAAGGAGCCGGCAACGAGGAAGATTTTTCTTTTGCAAAAGCCATCCATGAGCACAACTGTTGCTAAAGTCCAACAATAAGGCTGAATTGTGAAGCAACCCAAGAGTGAATGGAGGTGCGTCCTGTTGAATAGATTACCGACTAGCAGAAAATTTGCGGGCAATATTTTTGAAAAATCGCAAGGTGGTGCGCGGCCGTCCTAAATACGGTGCCGTGGTCTTTGATGAGAAGGCGAGACTGCTCGTGTGAGGCAGAGCAAGTTCAAGTAGGAGAGTGGGGAGAGAACGATTTACCCGCGAGGTGGAGATTGCAGAAATGCGAGGCCTTCCAGAGTGCCAAAAAACTGGAAGGCCCCGAGGAATCAATTTCGGCTGAGAGTGCGATCTTCTTCTATCAAACCGTCGCGCAAGCGAATGATACGGCGTGAATGCGAAGCGATGTGTTCGTCGTGTGTGACGAGAATGATCGTGTTGCCTTGTGCATTCAACTCCGCCAGTACAGCCATAATCTCTTCACCGGTTTTACTGTCGAGATTGCCGGTCGGCTCGTCGGCCAAAATGATCGAAGGATTATTGACCAAAGCCCGTGCGATGGCGACGCGCTGACGTTGCCCGCCGGACAGCTCATTGGGTTTGTGATGCATGCGATCTCCCAAACCGACGCGTTCCAGCGCGCCTTTCGCCTGCTCGCGGCGCTTCGAGGTCGGCACACCGGCGTAGATCAATGGCAACTCAACGTTGTGCAAAGCATTTGCGCGCGGCAACAAATTGAAAGTTTGAAACACGAAACCGATCTTGCGATTGCGAATGTCGGCAAGCTGGTCGTCATTCATTTTGCTCACATATTCGCCGCCGAATTGATACTCGCCGCTGGTGGGCGTATCGAGACAGCCGATAATGTTCATGAGCGTGGATTTACCCGAGCCCGAGGGGCCCATTATGGCAACATACTCGTTGTCATTAATCTGCATGTTCACGCCGCACAAGGCATTGACTTGAATCTTGCCGATTTCGTAAGTCTTGACGAGACTGCGAACGTCGATGAGCATAAAATTGGTCTCACTTCTTTTGTGGTGTGAAGCCTGCGAGAATCATGGGCAACGGTTTCAGCACGCGTTTGAGCGGATCGAGCGCAAACCCGAGCGCTTCCAGGGTGAATGCGCCGAGCAGATTGCTGTCGCCCTTTTCGCCGAAGATGACGTCGGCCACGCCGATTTGGTTTTGATACTTGAAAAGTGCGCCGCCCTTCTTGCGCGTAATCGTTGAGCCGCCGGCCAAACGAAATTCCTCTTTCGCCAACGGCTTGATCTTAAGTTTTTTCAAAATCGGCGTGGGCACCACTGAATAAATCGCGCCCGAATCGATGAGAAACTCGATGGGCACGGTCGCTTTCGGCGTCGCTGGGTTGCCAACTTCGATTTTTAGGACGGTGAGGCCCATGGTTATTCACCTAAAGTTCCCATGACCGACTGCAAATACGCGTACGCGATCATACTGTCATATTTGGCGCGAATGAAAGTGGAACGCGCGCGCGTCAAATTGGATTGCGCGGTGATGATATCGAGCAAAGTGCCGGCGCCGACACGATAGCGTTCCTGCGCCAAGCGTAAATCTTCCTGTGCCGACAGCAAGTTCTCGCTGTTGATCGCCGTGACTTCTTTCCAAGCTTGCAAGCTCAACAAAGCCTGTTCCGCTTCAAGGCGCAGCGTGCGGAGACGATTTTGATGATCTTCTTCGGCAATCCGATAGCTCAGCGATTCGCGTTCGAGTTCGGCTTGATCAGCAAAGCCATTAAACAAATTCAAACTCATGCCCAGGCCGATCGAGCCGAACCAGTTTTTGCTAAAGTCCGAATAGACCCGATCAAACTCGTTGTGCGAGCGTTGATAAGAGCCGCGCACGGAAAAACTGGGCAGAAACGCAGTGCGCGCGACGTGTTTGCCATACGATGCGCGCTTCATTTCATACTTGTAGCTTTGCAGCTCGGGATTCTTTTCGACGGCAACTTGTACAACATCGTCGAGTTTGTATTCACGAACGGCGGGCACTTCTTCGATATCGACGATCTCCAACGCGGCATCCGTGGGACGAGCCATGGCAACATTCAAAAGCCCTCGTGCATTTGCGACCTGATTCTGCTGCGTGATTAAGCTGATGCGATCATTGCCATTGGTCGTGCGTGCACGAAAGACGTCACCCTGTGCTACAGATCCGATCTCAAACATGCTTTCCGTGCGCTTGAGTTGTTCCTCACTGGTTTTTACTGCGTCTTCGTTGACTTTGAGCAGTTGCAATTCTTTGAGATAGCCCAGATATCTCTGGTTCACGAGCAGAATCGTACTTTGCTTGGTCGACTCAAACGTCTTGGTACTTGCGTCTTCCGCAGCATTTGCTTGTTTAATTCGATTCCACGTTGCACCGAAATCAAAAAGCAATTGGTTGACATTCACCGACGCGGAATTGCTATTGGAAGAGTAGCCCGGTTGCGTAATCGTGCGGCGCTCATAGACTACTTCACCTGTGTTCGGATCGACTCCGACGGGGACGTCGTCCAACAACGTCCGGTCCCCTTGCTGAAATCTTCCGGAACTCAAACTCACATCCGTGCGCGGCAACAAACCCGCGCGCGCCGCAATCACGTTCGTGCCCGCAATCTGTTTCCGGCGCTCGGCATTGCGCAGAGTGGAGTTCTCCCGCAAAGCGATACCCACGCATTCCTCTAATGTGAGGGGTCGGCTGGTCTGTGCAAAAACCGAGGAGGCGGACAGCAGAAAGCACAACGATAAAATCGATACTCTCAAATTTGAACTCACGGCGCAATACTCCTTCTGATTGAATACGAACTAAAAGATGGCTTTCAACGCGGTGCCAATGACGAGATAAATGCCCCAGCATACCAAGACCGTGGCCACACCTTTTTGATTGGTGAATTTGTAAGCGGCCGCGAAACCGATTCCCAAAACTACCAACCACCAAAGCGTGAACAAATCAATCTGCGAGAGCAAGAAGAACAAGGGCGAGCCTTGGTCGCCCGAAGATTCCAAAAAGCTCAAACTGGTGATGCTCGTAAACTCGCCTTTAGCGAGTAAAAGGGGAATCATAATGATCGCCCCTAAAATCGTAACCACACCGCTCCAACAAGTCACGGAAAACGCCGTGTTGAAATTGGTTTGCCCGCCCAAAATAACATTGCCAACGAACAAAAAAAGCGCTGCGAAGATGAGATACATGATTGGCGCGCCAATGACGGCCATGACCCACGTCATAATCTTGATGAAAGGCAGAGCTTGGCCGATTTGTTCTTGGGTCATATTGGGATTTCCGGCGGTCATATCTGCCACGGCCTTATCCAGAATGAGGTCCCCTAAAAAAAACACAAAGACAAGACTGTTGATGATGAGCAGAATGAGCGGGATGAGCCATGAGGGCCGCGCGACGATATCGTCCATGGTCTCACGAGGGTTAATGAAGACACCGAGGATGCGTGAAAAAACGTTTTGCGATTGCGGCATGGCTGCCGCGCTGGAACCGGACATTGCAGATGACATTTGCCCTTCCTCCTCGAAAATGTTTTACCTGTAAAAACTGCGAATTAAGACGAGCGATTATAAGAAAAGTTTCGAAAGATAACAAAGCTTGTCGAACCAATGGCACGCGCCGTTCGCCTTGTGTTCACCCGCATTGGTACGTCGGCATGCACGCAGATCAAGTTGAAGTAGAATCATGAACTGCAGTGCGCGCTCAGCTTCTGCAAAGAATTTGTATTTGTAGATGGGAGCTTTCGGTATCGAATCATTCCGAGGGTTTTTCTTCTGATCGTCGGGGTTTGGTCATTTCTTCCAAGGTCGCACTATGCGCCTTCATGATCTTATCTTTGCTCGCCCTCAAGTATGCGCGCGCGGCCTCGGCCTCATTGGGAATAATGCCGTCGAGAATTGCTTCTTCGATCGCGGTTTTTAGCTTGCCGACCAACGGCCCGGGCGTCAAATTGCACAGCGCCATAATCTCCTCGCCGCGCACGGGTGATTGAAACGCACGCATGCGGTCTTTCTCTTCGACTTCATTGAGACGGCTCACGACGAAATCAAAATTCGCAAGATGGCGTTGGCGGCGCTTGACGTTGCCGGACGTAATATCGCAGCGGCAAAACGTGAGCAGGTCTTCGAGCTCTTCCCCGGCTTGAAAGAGCAAGCGGCGATAAGCGGAATCCGTGCACTCTTCTTCCGTGAGTGCGATGGGCCGCAAGTGCAGGCGCGTGAGTTTCTGCGCATACTTCATCCATTCAAGGGGCAGCTTGAGCCGGCGAAAGATCGCGGGGATCATGCGGCCGCCCAGTTCTTCGTGGCCGTGAAAAGTCCAGCCTTTTCCCGGTTTGAATTCCTTCGTGCGGGGCTTGGCGATGTCATGAAACAAAGCGACAAGCCGCAATGGAATTTTATCCGAGACCTCGGCGAGATTTTCGAGCACCATGAGCGAGTGATTGAAAACGTCTTTGTGTTGATAGCCTTCGTACTCGTCTACGCCCTTTAGCTCTGCTATTTCCGGCAGAACGATTTCGAGCACGCCGCATTCGTCCATCAGCCGAAAGCCATAAGCCGGGCGCCGCGCCGCAATGATTTTGAGCAACTCCTCCGTGATGCGCTCTTGCGAAATAATGCCAAGACGTTCGCGCATCGCGGCCATCGCGCTGAAAGTCTTCGCCTCGATTTCGAATTGCAATTGCGTGGCAAAACGCAGCGCGCGCAGAATGCGCAACGGGTCGTCATTGAACGTCGCCGCGGGTTCCAGCGGTGTGCGCAGCAGGCGCGCGGCTAAATCTTCCTGGCCGTGAAAAGGATCGATGAGCTTGCCGTATTCCCCCGGCGCGAGCGCGAAGGCCATGGCATTGATGGTGAAATCGCGGCGCGCGAGATCCGTGGCCAAATCCGCGGCTTCCACTTCCGGGTTGCGCGAATCGCTGCGATAGCTTTCCTTGCGCGCACCCACAAACTCAAGTTGATGCTCGCCCCATTTCAACATCGCCGTGCCGAACTTTTCGAAGATTGCGGGCTTCGGCACGCGCAGGCGCCGCGCCAGCTCTTGCGCGAAACGAATCCCATCGCCGACGATCACGAAGTCGATCTCGCGGCGCTCTTCCAAGCGCCGGAGAAAATAATCGCGCACGAATCCGCCCACGGCATAGACTTCCGCGCCGCTCGTTTCGGCGAAAGCGCTCACGGCGGTTAAGATGGGATGTTCTTGCAGAGTCATCGTTACAATAGTTGCCTTATTTGCTCGAAATGTTCAAAAAAAAGAT
>JABWAN010000105.1 GCA_013361015.1 Candidatus Zhuqueibacterota bacterium
GGTTTGGGGGTCAGTGATCGTGAGAAGAGTGTCCAAAGCATTGTTAGCGGCGTTGCAATCGAGGCCATTTATCAACTTCAGCAATGCTTTATTCATAAGCGGAACGTCGTCGCAAATCTGAATATCATCGCGCACGCGCACGTTGAACGTCAGCGAGCCTGCTTCGCCGGGCGCAAAGTTCAAGCTATCGAGCCGAATGACGTGCGTAACCGGATCATAAACCGCGCGCGCTTGGTTGATGTCGAATGGCGCGGAGACGTAATTGCGGTCCGGAAGAGTATCGCACACGGTGAAAAATTGGCTGGGCGCAAAGGTGTTGACATTGGCGAAGTCCACGGTGAAACGCAAAACATCGCCGGGCAAAACGCGGCTGCTGCCGTTGAGGTTGGTGATGACCACGCTCCCGAGCCGGAGTACGTCGCCGATGGGGTTGATGGAAGTCGTAGCCGCAGAAAAATTGTTGCCAATGACACCTTCCGGAATTTCCTGCTTTGGCGGGTTCGGTTCATTTTGCTGGGGATCGCCGCGAACGAAATTCTGTAGACTCGCGCCTTGACAAGCATCACGAGAGTTACTGACGATAGCCGGATAATAATCTGCTCTGATCACGGCTTTGAACGTGATCTGGCGTTCGGTTTCAGTGAAATCCAGCAAAAGCCAGCGCAAGGTTTGATTACCGTCACGACTCCACAACGGCGGGTTGACGTCGAGGATTTCCGCAATGCCAGGATCGAGATTGTCCACGACAATGACGCTATCAAGCGTCTGTCGCTCGAGCATTCGTCGTAATGTGATGGTGTAGTTAATCGTGTCACCAGGATTCACACGGTTGGGAAACACGCTTTTGGTAACCGCGAGCAAGTCGGCTAAGTCCACGCCGAATTCTTTTTCCGCAGTGCTATCCCGCGAGCATTCGGAGACCATTGCAATTGAAAATGACGAGACTGTCGCCGAGGCCGCGGTGATTCTAAATTTGAAACGAATTAAAATTTCACGATCACGGTTATCGGCAATAACGCTGTCATCAGCGACGACGATAATTCTATCCGTTGTTTCCGTCGAGACGTAGGCATTCGAGGGTGGCTGAGCTCGAACGAATACGGTATCCGAGGTCCGCAGCATGGCGGGCAAATTAATGTTGAATGTTATCGCGTCTTTGATATCACCTTCGTTTCGATAGGTGATGCGCAAATCGACCGAGTCTATCGGTTCATATCGTGTTTTTTCGGGATCGAGCCTGAAGTCGAAAAAGGTTTTTGCTTCGAAATCGACGTCACTCTCCGCGCTGGCCTCTCCAACTTGGAATTTAGGGCTCCCGGGACGTTCGTTCGTAGCGGCGCTTAGGAGGGCATTGACACCGGACTTCACCGTAAAGCAATCGATATTCTCCAGCCTCGGAGGAACCCGATAGGAAAACTCAAAAGCAAGGGTATCGGAACTCTGGCTGTCGGCAATAATATCGGGGAGTTTATAAATGACAGAGCTATTCGCCTGGTTGAGAGTATACTCAAAAGACTCTTCAGTTCGCTGCCCGGCACGCGTCAATCGATATGACGCGATGTGGGTGAAACTTTCAGGAAGCAAAGATCGCACGGTATCGGGAGCAGTCTGTATGTTTTTGATAACTAATTTGACTTCCGGGGCATAGAATCTCGTGCGCCCTATATTGTCAGAATAAACGATGTATTTAAAATAAAGAGTATTGCCCGGTTGGAGCCGTTTAGGTTGGCTTTCGAGTTCGGAGCGGTTCGTCATAATCTGAAGTGGGGCGGCGTTGATTGCTTGCCCGACGGAGCTATTCGGGAATGAAAACATAAGCAGCAACATAAGCCACTTATCCCGGGTGAGAATGCGCTTTCTCTTGTCTTTCGTAATCCCGACTTTCATTGCGCAACGCGATAAAAATGTCAAAGCCATTCTTCCATCCTCCAGCTTGTACTAACCCATGTAAATCGTGAATATCCCTCCTCGTATTCGTAATGAACACGAGCGGGTATTTATCTGAGCGTGTTTTTGGTCCGAGTAGGGCCTCAAAATTGGGATTAGAACCCATTAGCACAGTTCAATAATCTTTGCTACCGGAGATCACAGGTCTTGTTTTGGAATAAACACACAATTGGAATGCGGGGGCGGAGAGTATGTTGTCGAATCGCAGCAGTCGTTCCTTGGTTCTTCCCTCGCTACCCCAAAATGAGTTTTTCGCGCTCGACTTACAGGAAACCCAATCTGGATAGCAGTACCATTCCCAGAGGCAAGTGCAAGAGGCGGGGCACATAAAATAAACGCGGCGAGTATAATAAAACAATTTCCCGAAAGCAAGTGGTCAAGCTGTTTTTTCTAATCGTGGCGGGGAGCAGCCTGTGCAACATTTCGAGGGCTTGGTCGTCCTTGCAAGCGAGAGCTCGTCACCCTACCAATGGAGGAAAAAACATGAAAGCCACTCTCGTATTGTTGTCATGTCTGCTGCCATGGCCGTGGTTGTCGCGTGAGCAGTCGCATTCGGGTGCGCCGCGATTTACGCAAGCCGGCTCTGCCGCGCAAGACACTACGGTCGCACGCAAGCCTTCCGCTTTCTTCATCGCCATCTTTTCGCTCGGCGAAGCTTGGCAAAAAGACAAACCGGCGCACGAGCAGCTTTACTTTAAAGAGCACAGCGCCAATCTCAAAAGATTGCGGCAGGAAAAAAAGTTGTTGTTGGGTGGGAGATACTCGGACAAAGGCATGATCATCATCAGCGCGGAAAACGAGAACGCTGCCCGCGCGGAGTTTGAGAATGATCCAATGTTAGCGAATAGACTTTTCGATTTGGAGCTATATCCGTTTAGCCCGTTTTACAAGGGGTGCGTGGAGGGCCAATAACATGTATCCCCGCAAGAGCGGCATTGCAGATTTTGAAGGGCGTCGTTCCCTTCCAAATCTGCAATGCCTTGGGCTACAACCAGCCGCGGCGTTTCACTCTTACGGCAAAAAGATCATCTTCTTTCTTTCCTCGTGCGGCCCCGCCTTGAGAACATAATAGTAGCTCCCTACAGCCAAGCGCTTCGCTGAAAAAAACACTTCGTGGCTTCCGGCCGGCATGAAGCCATCGACCAAAGTTGCGACCGTCCGGCCAAGCTCGTCATAGATGCGCAATTGCGCGTGTTGCGCTTGCGGAAGATGAAAGCGCAGTTTCGTGCTCGGATTGAAGGGATTGGGATAGTTCTGTTCCAAACGGAAGGTTGCGGGCGAGTTGGCCGCGTGATCGTCCACCGCCAGCGCGCCAACAATACGGAAGCGCATGAGCTTTTCGAAACGCTTCGTGCCGGGGCTGAATCTTGAATTCACGATGGCGCTCGGGGCATAGAGCGCCAACAAAGGTTGAGCAAAAGTTCTCGGGAAAATGCTGAACCTCACGCGCAAAGAATCTCCGGCAGCAATGCTCGCGGAGGCCGGCGAGAGGCTCACGGCGCTCGTGGGCTTCAAGCCGCGATATTCGATTGACATGTATAACGAGTCCGCACCGGTGCCGCGATTGTAGACCCAAAACGTGGTGTCAACACGCGGCGTGTTAATGTCAATATCGCCGAGATTGAACTGCGCGGTATTCACCGTAACAACGGGCGTGGGATTGGCATTGCCGCGCAACACCAGCCATTTGGAATTGAGTTTCGTCGTATCATTGGTAACAAGAAAGAGCGTATCCAACAACAATCCGTTTTGCGTCGGCATCCAACGCAATCTGAGCGTGTCGCTTCCGGCGGCCGGTAGCAGCAAAGGCAGGGTCGTCAATCGCGTAATCGTCGTGGTGCCGGAAGCCAATTGTGTGTCATCTAGCCGCAAAGTGGTCGCACCGTTGTTGTATAGCGGGACGGCAAGCACGCTGCTATTGCCGGGCAGAATATTTCCGAAATCATAACTCGCCGCGGCCAGCCCCAAACTCGCTCGTGAAAAACCCCAAAACGCATGTGCGCCGGGGCCGCCATACGCACCCATGTCATTGCGGACCGTTCCGCGCGAAGGCCATTGGGCTTGGCCGGAAGCATTCGCGGCTTCGACGTCGTTATCGCTCGTGCTGGGATCGCCGGCATCCACGCACGGCGAATTCAGCGAGAGATAATATGCGCTATCCGCAAATGCCGGATGCAACGCAACATTGCCCGTGCCTGCATAACCGCCCTGCACTGCGCTGTAACTGAGACTGAAGGTCGCGCCGGCCGCGGCGATCGGACCGCCCTGCGTTTGCGTGTTCCCCCAAAAGATATTGTTGCGCGCGGAAACAATAGCGCTGTTCCACGCAACCAGAGCACCACCTTGACCGGAGACTGCGCCCGTGGGATTTCCAGTGGCAGAATTGCCGATCAGCGTGTTGTTCTCAATCCGATTGGCAACGCGCACACCGGGCAGAGAAACATTAATCCAAATCCCCCCGCCGCCGAAAGTCTGCGCACCGCTCACAGCTTGATACACGCGATTCTCAGCGATAATATTGTTACGCACCAGCGCGCCGCTGCAATAGTTCAGCACGAGGCCGCCGCCATACATGGCGCGGTTCGCCAGCATCACGTTGTTCAAAATGCGCGGCGCGCCGTCACCCGAGCGAATTGCGCCGCCGCCCGCACTTGCGGCGCGGGCATTGTTGATGGCTTCATTGTCGACGATGAAATTGTCGCGAATCGTCGGCGAAGACAAAGCGGTTAACACGCCGCCGCCTTCCCAATAGTATCCGGCGCCGTGCTCGTCGAGCCAGCGCGTGCCGCGCCCGCCGGTGAGCGTGAAGCCCGCGAGCACGGCCGTGGAATCTTCACGGTTGATAATGAGCACGCAACTCGTGGTGTCGGGATGGACGGGCCGGCTGCCATTAATGATCGTGGTGCGGATAAACTTTACGTCATGGTTCAGCACATAATGGCTGCCCACGATAATGCGCTTGCCGCGAAAAATGATGTTCTCAAAATAGGTTCCAGGCGCGACCAAAACCGTGTCGCCGTGCGTTGCCGCATTGATGGCGGCTTGAATAGAAGCGTGGCTTGCCGGCACGTGCAAAACTTTTGCAGAGGCAGCAGCACACAGCAAGAGCGGCAGAGCCACAACAGCCAAAGCAATTTTGTTTTTCATAAATGACCTCACAGTTTTTAAACGAGTCTATTACGGAATATTACGGGAAGGTGCACACGTTCGCAAACACCATGTGACGAATGGGAGCTTGGGAAAGGTGAAAGGGAGAAAGACGTGGAGAAAATGGGGCGTTCACCAGGATTTGGGCGAAAACAATCTGCAGCAAAATCTTATGCAAGAAGAGGACGTGTTCTAATTCTCAGCCGCGGCCCCAAGGAATTCTGTAAGCGGATTTTTCGAATGCGGATAAAGCAAAAGCGGTATTCGCTTACGCTGGTAGAATCCGCTTACAGAAAAGTCTTTGCTTGCAAAGCAACCACTTCACTTGCAGTGGCCAGACGGCCATGACTCAGACTTGCAATCGGCTTCACACCGCTTGCAACCGTTTGTCGCGCTCGGGTTGTTGATTCGCGAGGAGGAAAGAATTTTTTCGAGGTGAGGAGGAATTGTGCGTTGTAGGCGACGGCAAATCGTCGTTCCAATCGCCGGGTAGTGCCAGTTGGTTGTCTTGAATGTTGGCGCCGATGGCGAGCCCGAATTTGCGCCACAGATTATTGTCCCAACTCATAGCCGACTCTCCGTTTGTTAGGAGGAAGTTCACAGCCGAAAGCGAAATCCGTCCTAATATTCCGCCCTAACAAAGCAACCTGCCAGGTATCGAAACCTGGCAGGTTTGATTTTTTCACTCCTCACTTAATAGCGTCATACGATGGACCTGCGTAAAAATTATTTCACGAACGACATGCGCCGCGTCTCTGAGAAAATCGTTGCGCCGGATTGATCTTGCATGGTGATCCGATAAAAATAAATACCGGTCGCAACGGTTTGGCCGCGATCGTTGCGGCCCTCCCAATACAATTCATGCCAGCCCTGCGCCAACTCTTGATGGACGAGCGTGCGCACCAACTGGCCAACGTCGTTGTAAATGCGCAATTGCACGCGCCCCGCTTCCGGCAGCGCGAACTTAATGCGCGTGCTCGGATTGAACGGGTTCGGATAATTCTGCTCCAATTGATAGTTGATTACAGGTTGCTCGTTGCTGGTTACTGGTTGCTCGTCGTCATCCGGCACAGCCTTGGGAACCGATCCGAGGCCGTGGAAACGCACGCGCGCATCTTTGTTGAGCGTGACACTCTTAGCGCAGATCGAGCCGAGAAAACCGGCATTGCTGCCAAGGTCTACCATCGCATTGGGCGCAAGCAACGCGCCTTGATAACCGCCGTCATTGCCGAGCACGACTTTCTTCGTGCCGCTGTAGTTGATGGCGAGACTCCTCGAATCTCCGCCAACGATAATGATGTCAGCATTCTTGATGAAGTTGATCACGCCACAGACGTTGATGGTAACGGCGCCGCCCGCAACATTGACTCTAAGCCGGGAGCGATCATCCAATTGCAAAGTTTTGACGGAATACACGCCGGCGGAGAGGTTGAGCTGAGCATTCTTATCCGCACGGAGCACGTTGTAATCGCCGGGCGCAACGTTCTTCTTTTTATCCTTGCCGGCAATGACGCTGACCGTGCCCGGGCAGGAATAGGACAGGCCGGGCACCTCGACCGCGAAAACGGTTCCGCCGGAAGTTACAGTGCCCTCGACCGTGGCGTCTTCATCGACTTCAATGTCGCCGCCGGCAGTGAGGTCTCCCGGATCGGCAATGGTGTTGTCACGGTTGACGGTAATGTTGCCCAGCGCAGTGGCGCTGCCAGTGTGCGTGCTCGGCCTGCCATTGTCATAAACGATATCTCCATTGGAATGGAGATCACCTTCTACAAAGCTGAAGTGATCCATATAAATTTTGACATTCGCGAGCATGGCCAGATCGCCACATTGCGGCAACGGCACACACACCGGACTCACCGCCCACGGGCAGTAATCCACATTCTCTGTGACAGCGTCACCGGCGCCGTCGCTATTGAGCGCACTGGAGGCGTCAACACAAGGCGGTGCTTCAGTGATACCCACAGGATCATGTGGCCCGCTGGCATCGCCCCACCAATTCGATTCCGCATTGATAATCGCAGGGACGTTCGTCGTGTTGACCTTCACGCCGAAATTGGTGTTTCCACTCATGTCATTGCACGTGAGCAGAATTCTCTCCGTGTCAATAACGTGGCGGTCAATGTTGATTCCGGCATCGCCGCAGTTCGTGATCGTGTTTTCGACGATGTCAATGTCCTGGCCTTTGATGTTGATGCCAAAACTTACTGAGTTGCTGAGGTCATTGCTCTCGATCGTGATGAATGTGGTGGTCCCCCAGAAGGAAATTCCACTCTTGTTGCCGGTAAACGTATTTTCGGAAACCGTTACATGGCTCAAATTGCTGCCGCCTATCCCATTGCTGCCGACAAACCCACTGGCGGTGTTTCCGGTTATGTTGGAATTGCTGCAGCCGGTCAGGTAAATTCCCGCCGCATCCGCGGCCGGGCTGCTTCCTCGCATGATGAGGTTGTCTAAAATCGTCACGTTATTTGCCGGCGAGGGTTGAACAGTAATTCCGACTTTATTCACCACCATGCGATTGCGCTGCACGTTCAGGTTATCGGCACCCTTGCAAAGCACGGCATAATAGCCGTCAATGATATTGTCCTCGATGGTAATCTCATCATCCCAACAGCGCACCACCGCCTCGTCAGCGTAGTGAGAAGTCGGGCTTCCGATGAGCGTGAAACCGGAAAGCGAAACATTGGTGATGCCGTTGGGTATTTCAACGAGCACATTGGGATTGGCTAGCGGCAAGCCGGCTATGTCGATGATCGACTCCGCCGCAGGATTCGTCCGCGCGCCGGAGGGCGTGGGATCGACGCCGTATTGCGCGCCGCGAATGTCGAGAGATTTGTTGATGGTCACGCGCTCGTTATAAATTCCAGCGTCCGCTTGAATCACATCACCGGGGTTGGCAGCATTGACCGCGGCCATGATGGTTTGATAATGAGTTCCTTGCGTCAAATTATGCACGCGCGGTGGCGCCGGCGGCGTTAACGTTGCATAACCGAGCGCCTTGCTCCCATCTGCGGCCCCAAAGTCAGCATCGTAGATGATCACCCAATTCGCGTTCGGATTTGAGTTGGGCACAACCCAGCATTCGCGCAGATCGTGTTCCGCGGTGGCAGAAAGAATCGGATTGGACGCCGGGCCGGTGGTGCCGTCATGCCAGGTCCAGTTAGCGGGATTGATGAACGCTGCTTCCAGAGCTGCCGGCGCGAGGCTGGCTTGCGCTGCCGTGTTGATCGCCAGATAATAGTGAGTGTCTCTGGGATCCGCGTGAATTTTGCCGTACCCGCGATCGTAGCCCAAATCAACAAAGCTTCCGGTCGGAGTCCAGCCCACGGAAACTCCGCTTGGCAATTCCAGCGGTCCCCAACCGGGGCGACCGCCGATACCGGCAAAGGCTTCCCACACATCGTCGCCGTTGGCGCTGCGCACGAGCATGGTTTGCGATTGATTCGACTCTGCGAAAGCGTAATACGTACCATTCAATTCGATCACATCGTGAAAGCCATAGTAAACGAAGCCATGCGCATCGGTGAAACTCGCGGCATTGGGGATGGTAAACGTGCTCACCAACGTCCAATTTGTGAGGTCATTCGAGACATAGAATTTGTGTTGCGGATTGTTGCCAACGGAGCCCCACGCGCGATAAGCGTAAGCCGTGCTGCTAATCGTGATCGGCCAGTCCTTGATCACAAAATGAGTTTCCGGTACGATGGTGGTTCCGGTTGCAGCAGCAGAAAATCCAGTCGGGCCGCTCGTCGTGGCCGCATAAAAAATCTGATTCCCGAGCGCGCGATCTTCGAAGAAGACGGTAAAAGTGCCGTCCACGCCAAAACCGCTGAGGTAGCGAGGTTCAAAGGATGCCGGCGCCGGATTCGACAAAGGCGCCGTGGGCGTTTGGTCCGTCACCGTCACAGTGAATTGAGCATTCGCCGCGCCAAAAGCAACGAGCACAAGTGCCATCACAAAACAGATGTAAAACTTCCTAGCTTTCATGTTAAGTTCCTTTCTTCAGCATTTGCATCAGTACATTCGGAGCAACGTTTTGCATACACGCAAACGAAAATCGCAGCACTCTCGTCTCGCGCGAATAGTATAAGGCGAAGAGCGGAGGAGTGCTTCGCCCTTCTCTCCGCTCGCTTCGCCTTTTCATGTTACTTCAGCAGCACGAGCCTGCGCTGCGCTGTAAAGTTACCCGCCTTCAGCACATACACATAAACCCCGCTCGCCACGCGCACGCTGCGAGCATCGGTCGCATCCCACACCACATTATGGCTTCCGGCTGCAAACTCACCGGCAACCAACTGCTTCACCAACTGTCCGCTCATGTTGTAGATGGACAAGCTTACTTCACCCGCTTCCGGCAACGCGAAACGGATCATCGTCGTCGGATTAAACGGGTTGGGATAATTCTGCGCCAGTTCATAACTGGTCACAGTCAACTGCTCACTCCTCACTACTTCCTCTTCTTGTGGCGCAGATTTTTGGAACGGCAACGTGCCGGGCGAAGAATGATGCAAAGTCACGACGTCGCGATCCACGGTAATCTTCTTCGCGCAAATCGCGCCGCGGAAGCTCACGTTTTTGGCGAGATAAACTTCCGCGTTCGGCGCAATGATATTGCCGAGCACGTAGCTTTCTTTGCCGAGGAGCACCTGCGTACTTTGCATAGTGTTGAAGGTGACCATCGTGCTGGCGCTTTCGCCGCCGGGCGTAATGATGACCGTGACTTCTTCGCTCAGCTTGAGACTGTTCACAATGTTGAGAACGATGGGGCCGTCGGTGACGTCAAAATACAACTTGTTCTCATCGTCCCGGGTTTCCAGCTTGTTCATGAAGTACTCACCGGCTTCGAACTTCAGCGTGCCGGCATCATTGACGATGACATTGTTATAAGAGCCTGGAGCGATGGCAACCGTTTTGCCTTTGCCAACCGTAACGTTGGAGCCACCGGCGCTGTACGACAAACTCGGCAATGGAATGGCTGCAACGGAGGCATGTTGCGTTTTGGTGCCGAGAATTTTCGAGCCGCTATCCAATGTGATCTTGCCGCCGGCCGTGGCATCGCCATCAATGGTGATCTCTTTGTCGATTTTGATATTGCCCACCGCGAAGAGATTGCCGGTGTAGGTGTTGGGATCGCCGCGTTGGAAATAGAGCAGGCCGTTGGTGTGAATATCGCCGTGCGAAGCGGAATGCTTCGAGCGCGCAATCGTCACTTGCTGATCGGCAAACAACGCGTACAACTGGCACGGATCGACAACGCCCGCCTTTTCATACGCGCCCAAATCCGGATTGGAGCCGGCCGGATCCGGCCGCGTGTTTTTCTCGA
>JABWAN010000106.1 GCA_013361015.1 Candidatus Zhuqueibacterota bacterium
AGTGCAGCGAGCTTGCCAAAATTATTAGCTCGAGTATTCGCACGGCGAGTGGCAACAAGAAAAATGCGAAGTGATTGTCAATGGTGAATTGTCAATTGTCAATGGTGAATTGTTAATGGTCAATTGAAACAATTACTCAAACAAGGAGGAGCAAGCTATGAACGATTCAAAAGCTTCAACCGGCGTGATTTCCCGCCGGCAGTTTTTGGGCAGCACCGCCACGGCGGTCGCGGCATTTACGATTGTACCGCGTCACGTGCTCGGCGGGCCGGGCCACGTGCCGCCGAGCGATAAGCTCAACCTCGCGTGCGTCGGCATTGGCGGCCGCGGGCGCGCCGATCTGTTTTCCGTGCGCTCGGAAAACATCGTCGCGGTGTGCGACGTGGATGACGAGCAAATGGCGAACACGCTCAATTACAAATTGTCGAATGAAGGCCAGACGCAAGAGTCCGCGGAGATCACCGAACTGCTCGGCCGTTTGCAAAACGCGAAGAAGTACCGCGACTATCGCAAAATGCTCGACGAAAATCACAAGAGCATCGACGCCGTGGTGGTGGCCACGCCCGATCACACGCACGCCGTGATCGCGATGGCCGCGATCAAAATGGGCAAACACGTTTATTGCGAGAAGCCGCTCACGCATTCCATTGGCGAAGCGCGCGCACTGGCCGAGGCCGCGCGCAAGGCGAAGGTCGTCACGCAAATGGGCAATCAAGGCCACGCGAGCGAAGAGATTCGTTTGATCAAAGAATGGATTGCCGACGGCGCGATCGGCGAAGTGCGCGAGGCGCATTGCTGGACCAATCGCCCGATTTGGCCGCAAGGCATCGACCGTCCCGAAGCGATTCCCTCCGTGCCTTCGACGCTCGATTGGGATTTGTGGATCGGCCCGGCAAAGTTTCGTCCGTATCATCCCGCGTATGCGCCGTTTGCGTGGCGCGGCTGGTGGGACTTTGGCACCGGCGCACTCGGCGATATGGGTGCGCACATTTTTGATGTGCCGTTTTGGGCGCTTGATCTCAACGCGCCTACGAGCGTGATGGCCTCTTGCACGAGGTTCAATGAGCAAACCTACCCGATCGCGGAAGTGGTGCACTATGAATTTGCGAGCCGTGGCAAAATGCCGGCAGTAAAACTCACGTGGTGGGATGGCGGCTTGATGCCGTCGCGCCCGCCGGAGTTGGAAGAAGGCCGGCGCATGGGCGACGTTGACGGCGGCGTGTTGTTGATTGGCGACAAAGGCACGATTATGTGCGGCACGTATGCGAAGAACGCGCGCATCATTCCGGAAACCAAGATGCAAGCGTACAAGCGTCCTGCGAAGACCATTCCGCGCACGGCCGGCATTCATGAAGATTGGATTGCCTGCTGCAAGAGCAACAAGCCCGCGTGCTCGAATTTCGACGTAGCCGCGCCGCTCACGGAAACAATGTTGCTTGCGAATCTCGCCGTGCGCGCCAGTGACAAACAAACGCCGCTCATGTGGGACGGCGCAAATGCAAAAGTGACGAACATGCCGGAGTTGGATGAGTTCGTGAATCCGGCGTATCGCACGGGCTGGTCGCTCTAAACAGAATTATTTTGCCACGGAAGCACACCGAAGGACACGGAAAAAGCAAAAGACGCACTCGTGTACCTAAGAGCGCGCGCGAACTATTTTGGGTTTGAAGTTCCCAAGGTTTTTATCTGTGGAAAACCGTGTGATTCCGTGGCTCACTCTTCAAAACTATGAACGAAAAAATCAAAGTCCTCGTGCTCGGCTGCGGCAACATGGGCGCGTCGCATGCGCGAGCGTATCACATGCTCGACGGTTTCGAGTTGTGCGGCTTGATTGCGCGCACACCGGAGCGCAGCAACAAACTTGCGGCAGAACTCGGCGGCATGGCGCAATTCAATACTCTCGAGGAAGCCCTTGCCGCGACGCAGCCGCACGCCGTTGCGATCTGCACCTATCCCGATACGCATTATCAATTCACGAAGCAGAGCCTCATTGCGGGCTTGCATGTTTTCCTCGAAAAACCGCTCGCAGAAACCGTGGCGCAAGCGCAAGAACTGGTCACGCTTGCGTCCTCGCTGAATAAGAAGATCGTCGTGGGCTATATTTTGCGCCAGCATCCCGCGTGGATAAAGTTCATCGCGATCGCGCGCACGCTCGGCAAGCCGCTGGTCATGCGCATGAATCTCAATCAACAGAGCAAAGGTAAAGAATGGGAGACGCACAAAAACTTGATGCACTCGATGTCGCCCATTGTCGATTGCGGCGTGCACTACGTCGATGTCATGTGCCAAATGACGCGCAGCAAGCCCGTGCAAGTGCAGGCCATCGGCGCGCGCTTGAGTGACGAGATCGGTGCGGAGATGTACAACTACGGCCAACTCCAAGTCGTGTTCGAAGACAAATCCGTGGGCTGGTACGAAGCCGGCTGGGGCCCGATGATGAGCGAAACCGCGTTTTTTGTTAAAGACGTTGTCGGTCCCAACGGCTGCGTAAGCATCGTCGATCCGCAAGCCGTGCGCAAAACCGCGTCGGACAATGTTGATGCGCACACGAAAACGAATTGTCTGCTGCATCATCACGCCGCGCTGGATGCGAACGGCAAATTTGTGAAGGCCGACGAGCGCATCGATACTACCGACGAACCGGATCATCAAGAGCTGTGCAATCGCGAGCAAAGATATTTTCTTCAAGCTCTTCGCGAAGATTTGGATTTGACCGAGCACTTGCAGGATGCCATCAACAGTCTGCGCATCGTGCTCGCCGCGGATGAATCCGTGCGCACGGGCCGGGTGGTAAAATTGTAAATCTCTCCCATTGTCATTCTGCAAGAATCTTTTTATGTTCAGGATGACAAAATTGACTTACGTTTAGAAGATGAATCCATGAACCGCCGCAATTTTCTCAAAACCTCGCTGGCGATTGCAAGCACATTTACCATCATCCCGCGCCGCGTGCTCGGCGGGCCGGGCTACACGCCGCCGAGCGATGAGCTTACCAAAGCCGTGATTGGCGTGGGCGGCATGGGCCAGTGGCACCTCGGCAACACCGGCACGCGCTTGCTTGCAATCTGCGACGTGGACAGCAATCATTTGCATGACACACTCGCGCGCGTCAATGCGAAAGAGGTGAAAGCCTATCGCGATTTTCGCGAAGTGCTCGACCGCAAAGACCTCGACATCATTCACATCGCGACGCCGCCGCATTGGCATGCGCTCATGAGTATTGCCGCGGCCAATGCGGGCAAGGATGTGTGGTGCGAAAAACCGATGACGCGCACGATTGCCGAAGGTCAAAAGGTCGTCGAGGCCATGCGCCGCAACGCAACGATGTTTCGCATCAACACGTGGTTCAGGTTCCACGGCGATTTCTATGGCTTCGATACGACCGTTCATCCGATCAAGAAGCTCGTGCAAAGCGGCTTGCTCGGCTGGCCGCTGAAAGTCACGGTGAGCGCGCAAACCGGTTTCGAATGGAAATTTTTTTGGAGCGGTCGTACCGATCTCGCACCCGAATGGATTCCCGAGCAGCTTGATTATGATATGTGGCTCGGGCCTGCGCCGTACAAACCGTATCACGCGCATCGCGTGCATCAAACTTTTCGTGGCTATTGGGACTATGACGGCGGCGGCCTCGGCGACATGGGCCAGCATTATCTCGATCCCGTGCAATACTTGCTCGACAAAGACGACACGAGTCCGATCGAAATCGAAGCCGAGGCGCCGCAACAAGACCCCGAGGCCGCAAGCTCGTGGCGTTGGATTCGCATGAAGTATGCGGACGGCTGCGAGATTTTCTTAGATGGTGAAGCGCAAGACGCGAACGTGCCTTTCATCGAAGGCCCAAACGGCAAACTGTTTCGCGGCTTCAAATCCGATATTCCGAATTTGATGAAGAAGCTTGCCGAGTTTCCCGAGCCGGAGCCGCAGCTCATCGACTTCAACGAGTCCGTGAAGACGCGGAAGAAGTTTGCGTTGAACGAAATGAACGCTCATCGCTCCTGCACGCTCGTCAACCTCGGCAAGATCGCCGTGCGTTTGGGCCGCAAGCTGCGCTTCGATCCGGTCGCACAACGTTTTGTCGGTGATGAAGCGGCGAATCGTTTCATCGAAGAGCCGATGCGCGCGCCGTGGCGGGTGTGAGGTTCGTAGTAGCGCCTTCAGGCGCAATCATTAGCGAAGGCAACTATCATCCAAGACCAGACAACTTTTGCTCCTGCGAAAGTGAAAAAGAAGTTGAACGCTTACTCGTTTATCCCCGAAGCCGTCAGCAAAGCTCTCGAGCAGGTTCCTATGCAGAGATTTTCTCCTGCGAAGCAAAAGCGTTTTGCCTTACTCATGGATAAAAACAACGAAGGTGAGTTATCGCGCGCTGAAAAAGTGGAGATCAAAAAACTCGGCGCGGAAGCGGATGAACTCATGTTGGCAAATTCACGCGCATTAGCTCTCGCTTTGCGACCGGAGCTTTTTGATAGGCTGGGCCGCCCGATTCAAGCACGCTTTCGTCGCGCCATTGCAGCTAACGCTTCCAGCAAGAATCGCAGCAAAGCCAAGAAGTGACGGCAAGCGTTCCTTGCGCACAAAGTTTGAAATGGTTTGCTGCTCTATTGAATTGCATGACGACTTCGATTAGGACACTCCCAACCCTCAGGACTTGACGAAACCTCATATGCTTTCTTCCTCTATCTAAAAATGCTAACCCTCGCCTCTCGCGCGAAATCTTTCTTTCTGCTTTTGGCTCTCGCTCTGCTCACGCTTAATTTTGAGCAGAGCGGCCTCGTCTTTTCTCAAACCTCGACTCTCTCTTCTCATCTCGCACAACTGCCCGCGCCCAATCCCGAGGAAGCGAGACGCCTCAACGCCGCGTTCGTAAAACTTGGGCCGAAGGCTTACAAAGAACTCTGCAGCATGCTCGTGCCGATGGGCACAGGTGATGATGTGAAAGCGCGTTTGGCATTGAGCGGCTTGGCGCTGCACGTCTCTCGCTCTGGCGCGGAGAAAGAGCGCAAGCAATTTGCAGAGGCGATCATCGTCGCGCTTCAATCAAACGCGCACGCGGAAGTCAAAACGTTTTTGCTTAGGCAGCTCCAACTCACGGGCGGGAAAGAGTGCGTGGCTGCTCTCAAAAGCTTTTTGGTTGATGAAAAACTCTGTGAGCCGGCGACGCAAGCTTTGTTGGCGATTCGCGCGCCCGAAGCCGAACTCGCATTCGTGCAAGCGCTCACAAATTCGAGCGGCGCGAATCGTTTGACGATCATCAAAGCGCTCGGTGAATTGCGCAGCAAAGCTGCTGTGCCCGAATTGCTCAAGCTCGCGCGAGACAAAGACCGCGTAGTGGGCGGGGCCTCGCAAGTTGCTTTAGCAAATACCGGCGAGCTGGCCGCCATGCCGCTGCTCTCCGAAGCAGTGCAATCCGAAGGTTCGCCGCAGGCGATGACAAACTATTTGCTCTTCGCGCAACGCCGCGCCGAGGCGGGCGATAAACAAACCAGCGCAACCATCTGCCGCGAAGTGCTCGCCAATCACAATGGCCGATTTGCGAGCCATGAGCAAGCGAAAGCTTTGAGCACTCTCGTTACCGCATTGGGCGCGGAGGCATTGCCGGATTTGATCGCTACGATGGAGCGCGAGGACGTACGCTTGCAAGATGCCGCACTGCAACGCGCGCATGAAATTTCCGGCGAAGCCGCGACCGCGCAGTGGGTGAATAAGATGAAGCACGTCGCGCCGCCGGCTCGCGCTCGTATCACTACTATGCTCGGCGAGGGCGGCGACAAATCTGCGCTGCCGGTTTTGCGCGAGGCGCTGCGTGACACCAATGCAGCCGTGGCGCTGGCTGCAATTCCGGCGCTGGCGAAATTGGGCGGGAAGGAATCCGTTTCCGAATTATTGCAAACATTGTTTTCGACACAGAGCGCAGAGCAAATTACAGCGGTCAAGGTGGCGTTGCTCGCGCTGCCGCTCGAACCGCATCACGCAAAGATGATCGAACTGCTTCCGAACGTAGCAGCGCCCGCAAAAATCGCATTGCTCGAAGCGCTCGCCTCTCGAAATACTCACGTCGCTTTCGAGGCCGTGGCCGCGCGCACGAATGACGATACGCGCAGCGTGCGTTTGGCCGCAATTAGAGCGCTCGAAAGTATTTCTCAACCGAACGACATACCGCGACTGCTCGATCTCCTGCTCGCCGCAACGAGCGAGTCGGAAATTTCCGCATTGCAGAAAGCTATCGTCACTGTTGCCGCACAAATTTTAGAAACCGATAAAAGAGCTGACGCGGTTTTAATCAAACAAAAAAATACGACCGCGGAGCAGCAACCCAAACTTTTGCAAACGCTCGCGCGCGTCGGCGGCACGAAGGCGTTTGAAGTGGTGCTCGTCGAAACGAAAAGCTCCAACGCTGATATTCGCGACGCGGCGATTCGCAGCCTCGCGGACTGGCCCGAGCCGAATGCGCTGCCGGAGTTGCTGCGCCTCGCGCGTGAGGAGCAAGAGTTGTCGTATCACGTGCTCGCCATGCGCGGTGCGTTGCGCTTGCTCGAAGCCGCGCAATTTTCATCCGCAGAAAAGTTGCGGCTCTATCGCGAAGCCATGAGCCTCGCGCGCCGTGTTGATGAAAAGAAACTCGCGCTTGCAGGTTTGGCAAACGTGAAATCCATTGCGGCGCTGGATTTTGTTTCCACCTTTTTAGATGAAGACACGCTGAGCTTGGAAGCCGCGCTGGCTCCGATCAAAATTGCAGAACCGGAAAGGCGTGAACGTCGCGGCCTCGACGGCGCTGAGATCGTGAAGGCGTTAATCGGCAAAGCTAGCGCGCCGAATCTGCGCGAGAAGCTCGAGCAACATTTTGCGGCGCAGGCGCAGAACAATCAGCCACCCGAAGGTTTTGTCGCGCTCTTCAACGGCAGAGACTTGTCCGGCTGGAAGGGTTTGGTTGAAAATCCCGTGAAGCGCGCGCAGATGAGCGCCGAAGCAATGGCAGCGGCGCAAGCGAAAGCCGATTCGATTATGCACGCACATTGGCGCGTGCTTGAGGACGGCGTGCTCTTTTTCGAAGGCAAGGGCTATCAAAACCTTTGCACCGCAAATGACTATGGCGATTTCGAATTACTGTGCGATTGGAAGATCGAGCCGAACGGCGACAGCGGTCTTTATTTGCGCGGCGTGCCGCAGGTGCAGATTTGGGATCCGGTGCAGTGGAAGATCGGCTCCGGCGGCTTGTACAACAATCAAAAGCATGCGAGCAAGCCGTTGCAAATCGCCGATCGACCCACGGGCGAGTGGAACACGTTCCGCATTATGATGCTCGGCGAGGCCGTGACGGTTTATCTCAACGACGTGCTCGTGGTGGATAATGTGCCGCTCGAAAATTTTTGGGAGCGCGAGTCGCCGCTTTATCCCACCGGCCAGATCGAATTGCAGGCGCATAATTCGCCGCTCTATTTCAAAAACATTTTCATTCGCGAGATTCCGCGCCCGAAGCAGTTGTTCAGCGGGCCGTTGTTCAACGGCAAAGATTTGAGCGGCTGGCAAATCATCAACGGCAAAGCGGGCACGTGGAAAGTGGAAAACGAAATTCTTTATACCGAAGGCGAGGGCGGTGGCTGGCTTTCGACGACGCGCGAGTTTGAAAACTTCAAACTCGAATTGGATTTTCGCGTGCCTGCGGAGGGCAACAGCGGCGTGTTCCTGCGCGCGCCGCATGAGGGCGATCCCGCTTATACCGGCATGGAAGTGCAAGTGCTCGACGATTACGCAACCAAATGGGCGAAGCTCAAGCCGTGGCAATATTGTGGGAGCGTGTATGCCGTGCAAGCACCCTCGGAACGCGCAAGCAAAGCCGCGAATGAATGGCAGCATTATGAAATCATTTGCAATGGCCCGCGGGTGCAAGTGACTTTGAACGGCAAAAAGATCGTCGATGCAAATTTGATCGAGCACATGGACAAAGAGAAATCGCACCCCGGCTTGAAACGCCGCAAAGGTTTCATCGGTTTGCAGAATCACAGCACGCGGGTGGAGTATCGGAATATCTTGCTTGAAGAATTGGAGTAAGGGAGTTGTGGAGTGTTGGATTTTTGGAGTGATGGATTTTGGGGCGTGATAAAAAGGTTTTTTAGATAAGACAAACTTCCTATATTTCATGAGTGAAATCAGACCATCATAGTTGAGTAAGCTTTTGGAGGTCATCATGAACCATGTAGTCAGAACGATTGAAGCGGTTTTCGAGAAGGGCTATTTGCGCCCGTTGGAGCCGTTGGAAAGCCGAGCCGGTCTTGTCTATCTCGTGACGGTCTTGGATGTCGAAGCTTTCAAGCAAAAGCCTCGCAATGGGGCCAGCCTTCGTGGAAAGTATCGCGGGGTCTTGAGTTCGAGCGCGGAATTCTCCAGAAATAAACAAGCCGAGAAAGCCCTTGAGCTATGAACGCCGATCAAACTCAAAACATGCCTTCCGAAGAAACGGTGACTTCGCCGGCGCGTTTTATTTTTGACGCCTGTGCTTTTATTGTTTATTTCAATAATGAACCTGGCGCTGAGAAGGCTGAGCAGTTGATCGAGGGAGCTAAGCTCGGGGTAAATGAGCTTTATGCCATGTCGGTCAACCTCTATGAAGTGTATTATGATGCGCTTCGCAGCGGATCACCGGAAAAGGCAGAAGAGGTATTACTGGATTTGTATACGATGCCACTCAGCATCGTCGAAACGGTGGATCGTCCCCTCATGCGAGACGCCGGTTATTTCAAAACGCATTTCAAAATGTCGCTTGCCGATTCTTTAGCTTTGGCGTTGGCGAGAAAAGTCAACGCCAAGGTCGTCACAACCGATCATCATGAGTTCGACAACGTCGAGAAAGCCGATGCGTTGCAGTTTTTCTGGCTGCGGTAATACTTCGAGTTTGTTTGTCGAGCAAATCTTCCTTCCGAAATGCTTTATAGCTTCTTGGCCGATCTTGTCGTGGTACTGCACTTCGCGTTCATCGTGTTCGTGGTTGGCGGCGCGGTGCTGGTTTATTTCAAACGAAAGCTGATTTGGCTGCATGTGCCGTGCGCGTTGTGGGGCGCGTGGATTGAGTTCAGCGGGTGGCTTTGCCCATTGACACCGCTCGAAAATTGGCTGCGGCAGCGCGCGAACGAAGTGGGCTACTCTGAAAGCTTCGTCGCGCACTATCTCATGCCGATCATTTATCCGAGTGGCTTGACGAGCAATGTGCAAATTGCGCTCGGGTTGATTGTCGTGTTCGTGAATGTCGTGATGTACTTATGGATCGTGCGGCGGTGGCGCGCGGAGCGAAAGACGCATCCTTGATGCAAGGCCGGCGCTTTGAAAGTTCAGGCGAATTGACAAAGAACAACAAAATAAACTCCACCCTATTAACCAAAACACGGTGCGCCCATGAATCAAAATGAAAACCTCATCGACCGCCGCGAGTTTTTGCGTTCTTCCACCGCCGCGGTGGCGGGAATGGTGCTTTCGCCGCTCATTCTGAAGTCTGCGCGAGCACAATCGAACGATCTTAACGTCGCCCTCATCGGCGCCGGCTCGCAAGGCCAGGTGTTGCTCAACGCCTGCTTGAAGATTCCGAACATTCGCTTCAAAGCGGTGTGCGACATTTGGACGGATTACAATCTCAAACGCGCGCACAACTTGCTGAAGAAGTACGGCCACGAGCTGAACGCGTATGAAGATTTCCGCGAGATGCTCGCAAAGGAGCGCGGCAACCTCGATGCGGTGCTCATTGCCACGCCGGACTTTTGGCATGCGGATCATGCCATTGCGTGTTTGAACGCGGGCCTCAATGTTTATCTTGAAAAAGAAATGTCCAACACGCTCGAAGGCGCGCGGCGTATTTTGAATGCAGCGCGCGCGAGCAATAAAGTGCTGCAAGTCGGCCATCAACGCCGCAGCAATCCGTGGTATTTGCATTCCTACAACAAGATTTTGCGCGAGGCCAAAGCGCTCGGACGCATCACCACCGTGTATGGGCAGTGGAATCGTTCCGTGCAACCGGACTTTGGCTGGCCCGAGAAATATGCGATTCCCATGGCAACACTCAGAAAGTATGGCTTCGATTCCATGCACCAATTCCGCAATTGGCGCTGGTACAAAGGCCTCGGCGGCGGCCCGATCGTCGATCTCGGCTCGCATCAAATCGACATCTATAATTGGTTCCTCGACTCTCCTCCGAAATCCGTGATCGCGAGCGGCGGCACGGATTACTATGATCCCAAAACGCACGAGTGGTATGATGGCGTGCTCGCCACGTTTGAGTATGACACCGGCAACGGCATCACACGCGCGTTTTATCAAACCATCACCACCAATAGCAATCAAGGCTACTACGAAAATTTTATGGGTGATGAAGGCTCGTTGGTGATTTCGGAATCGAGCGGGCGCAATGGCATCTATCGCGAGCCGAAT
>JABWAN010001139.1 GCA_013361015.1 Candidatus Zhuqueibacterota bacterium
TCAGTTGCCCGACGGCTCTCTCGTCGTGTTGAATGCCCATTCGACATTGCGTTTTTCTTCCGATTGGGGCAAAGCCAGCGAAAGAAGCGTGATGCTGCATGGCGAGGCCTACTTCGAGGTCGTGCCTCGTATGCGGCAAAATTCTACTGAGCCGCTGGCTTTTGTCGTGCGCACCGGTGACGGTGAAATCAGAGTCGTCGGCACGAAGTTCGTCGTGTATGAGCGCAATTTCGGCACGCGGGTGGTGGTGGAAGAAGGCAGCGTGAAGGTCAATCCCGTAAATGCGAAGGCCGCACAAACTCTGCTTGCCGCCGGCCAACTCTCGGAGTTTCGCAGAGGCGACACCAGTGTGGTGACGCAAAGCGCCGGTTCCGGTTTTCATACCACGTGGTGGCGTGAAGATTGGCAATTGGAAGGGACGACTTTTGCGGAAGTCATTCGCCGCTTGGAAGAAACCTATAATGTGCGCGTGGAGGTGCAAGACGAAGCCCTGCTCCAGCGGAAATTATCCGGCGCTGTGGAGAATCGTGATCTTGAAATCCTCATTGCGGCGTTGGCGAAAGCGTTACGCGTTGACGTGAGCCGCGAGGGTAGTGTCATAAAATTTGGCGATTCTTTAGACCAAGAGCAGTGAAAATGCACAAGCAAAGCATGATATGCGTGAATAAAATTACAGTACGTCTTTGATTCGTGTCTCGTGTTGATGGTTCGAACTTCAACTAGTATTGATCCGCTTCTACTCGTTAAAGTTGACTTTGTCCCGCAAGATAAATGCTGCGGGACCTGGCATTGCGCTTCGAAAATCTACCCTTCAAGAATACAATCCTATTGATTCTGAGTCAGAGCCAGCGCTTCTCGTTTCCGCAAAAAAGGGCCGATGGTGATGTTGAATCGTATAGTGGCGTCGGTTCTCGGAGTTTTGTGTTGCGCTTATGTCGTGAGCCTAGGCCAGACAGTCGACGCTAGAAAAAGAGACGAGCCCCGCCCGCTTTCTCCCCAGCAAAAGGTTTATTCTCTTCGCGAAATTCTCGCCCTGCTCGAAGAAACATATCACGTGCACTTTTTATATGAAGACTCTTTGCTCGAAGGTAAAACCGGGCAGCTCGCTGCGAGCATTTCCAACGATTTTTTCCACGCTCTAAAGCTGGCGCTAAGCAATAGTGCTTTGACGTACGAAATCGCCGGCAGCCGCACGATTGTGATCGTGCCCAAGCAACCGATCACGCCCACCGGGAATATTCGCGGCGTAGTTCGAGACGAGACCGGCGCGGGAATTCCATTCGCGCAAGTCATGAGCGAGGATAATTCCCACAGCGCACGGGCCAATGCGGAAGGGGAATATGTCCTCACCTCGGTGCCGGCCGGGGTGTGCAAACTGATAGCGCGTACCATTGGACATCGCAGCCAGGAAGTCACGCTCCGTGTGCGGCCAAGCGATACCGTGCGCCAAAATTTTTCTCTAACCACCGATGCCTTGAGCATGGGGGAAATCGTGGTGACCGGTTCGCGCAATCCGCAAACCAAGATCGAATCCAGTGTGGCGATTACCACGGCGAACGCTGCGCAAATTGCCGAACGTGCGCCGCGCGGCGTGGCGGACTTGCTGCAAGTGGTGCCCGGTTTTTATGTCGAAAGCTCGGGTGGCGAGGTCGGCAACAATCTGTTCGCACGCGGCATTCCAGCGGACGGCAGTTTCCGCTACGTGACAATCCACGAAGACGGTTTGCCGGTTTTTGAAGCCTCGGAGCTGGCGTTTGTGAACATCGATGAATTGGTGCGCCTCGACGTGACC
>JABWAN010001140.1 GCA_013361015.1 Candidatus Zhuqueibacterota bacterium
GCATGTTTTCGTGACGCCGCCCACCACCACCGGAGTCGTGGCCGTGGTGAAGCGCTTGTTTCCCGGATCAATACGCTCCGGCGAAAATGCCAAGTGAAAATCTTTGCCGACCTTCAGTTTTTGCGCTTCGAGAATCGGCTGCACGACTTTCTCCGTGGTCTCGGGATAGGTCGTGGATTTCAAAATGATCAACTGGCCGCGGCGCAAGCCGGTGGCGATGCCTTTCGCCGCGTCCTCGATATAAGAAACGTCCGGCTCTTTGTTGTCCGTGAAAGGCGTGGGTACGCAAATGAAAATCACCTCCTGCGCGCCGATGTCTTTATAGTCGCTCGCGGCAGAAAATTTTCCGGCCTTCACGATTTCGCGCAGCTTGTTACTGTCAACGTCGTCGATATAATTGTCACCGCGATTGAGTTTGGCAATTTTGCGGGGATCGACATCGATGCCCAAAACTTCGAATCCAGCACCGGCATATTCCACAGCGAGCGGAAGACCAACATAACCGAGACCGATCACGCAGATTTTCGCTGTGCCGCCATCAATCTTTTGTTGCAGCGTCATAGGTACTTTCCTTCCTTAAGACAGATGAGAGTTATCCTCCTGACCCCCGGCGTGGAGTTTATCATTTACACGGGAGCCCGGCGAGATGTGATGCTTAATGATTTCGCAAAAAATCTGAGGTGAAAAATCACGCGAAGTCCAAATGGGTGTTTACAGACCTCATTCCAAACAGAGCGCAGCGAGGAATCTCTTACGCGCAGACAATTCAGGTCACAAGAAATTCCCGCAGGGCCTGCGAGAACGACAAATCCAAACGTTGCAGCCAGTCTAATTCTTCAGAATGACGTTTGCGGGCGTAGCTGTGCGGTTGCGCCACTAGAGCGTGCGACCATAATGCTTTTTGTAATACTCGAGATACTCACCGCTTTTCAATTTCTCCCACCACCAGCGATTGTCGCGATACCAGTCGATGGTATTCTGCAAAGCGGATTCGAGTTGGTATTTCGGCTTCCAGCCGAGCGCCATAAGTTTGCTGCTATCGATGGCATAACGCCGGTCGTGCCCGGGGCGATCTTTCACGTACGTTTTCAAAGACTCCGGCTTGTTGAGATAGGCTAGAATGAAATCCGTAATCTCGAGATTCGTGCGTTCGTTGCCGCCGCCGATGTTATATACTTCGCCGTCTTTGCCGTGCTGCATGGCGAAAACGATGGCCGCGCAATGATCTTCCACATGAATCCAATCGCGCACGTACTGGCCGTCGCCGTAAATCGGCAGCGGCTTGTCTTCCAGCGCATTCGTCACGAACAGCGAAATGAGTTTTTCGGGATATTGATAGGGGCCGAAATTGTTCGAGCAGCGGGTAATGATAACCGGCAGCTCATAGGTCACGTGGTAGGAATACGCCAAACGATCGGCGCCGGCTTTCGAAGCCGAATACGGACTCGAGGGCATGAGCGGATCGGTCTCTTTGAAGGCGCGTCCCACCGTGCTGCCATACACTTCGTCCGTGGAAATTTGAATGAATTTCTTCACGCCGTGCCGGCGCGCGGCTTCGAGCAAAACGAACGTGCCGAAAACGTCGGTGCGGATGAACGCATCCGGTGTGCTAATGGAGCGGTCGACGTGGCTCTCTGCGGCGAAATTCACCACGACGTCGATGCCTTCCATCAATTCTTCCACCAATGCGCCGTCGCAAATGTCACCTTTAACGAAGTTGTATCTGGAATTACCCTTCAAATCGCGCAGATTTTCCAGGTTGCCGGCGTAGGTGAGCTTGTCGAGATTGGTG
>JABWAN010000107.1 GCA_013361015.1 Candidatus Zhuqueibacterota bacterium
GGAGATTATTTGGAGGAAATGATGAGGCGAATGATGGTTACAATGATGGAGCCGCGATGAGTTCAATCATTTCACTCCCTCCCGCCTTCTCGCTCGATCCGTATCGGCACGGCGAAAGCGTACAACACTTTCTCAAAAATTTTCAAATTACGCCGCAGCCGCCTTCGCTGGCTTTTTTGCAAAAGATTGTCGCCGCTTTTTCAAACCTGCCCTATGAAAACTTGAGCAAGATTCTCAAGTTCAATCGCGTGGGAGAGAATGAACGCGAACGCCTACGTTTGCCCGAGGAAATTTTTGAGGATCATGTGCGCTTTCGCACCGGCGGCACGTGCTTCTCTCTCACGTTCTTTCTGCAATCCCTCCTGCTGCAACAAGGGTTCGTTTGTTACATCATCATGGGCGACATGCGCGCGGGTCCCAACATTCACTGCGCACTCGTCGTGCTGCTCGAAGACGTCAAATATTTGCTCGATCCGGGTTATCTGCTGCAGCGCCCCATGCCGCTCGATCCCAACAAACCGCGACTTTATCACAACGAGTTCAACGGCGTGGAATTGCGTTTTGATATTGCCGCGCAGAGTTATGATCTCTTCACCTTCACGCGTGAAGCGATAAAGTGGCGCTATCGCTTCGTCGACCATCCCACTCCGCTTGACGAATTTTTGCAGCACTGGCAAGCGTCATTTCATCGCAACGGCATGCACGGGCTCTGTCTCACGCGCGTACATGCAGACGAATTGATTTTTGTTCACAAAGAATTCATGCGTATCACTTCGCCGGCAGGCAAACGCAATCGCAATCTCAAAAGGAATTATCACGCGACGATTCAGGAAGTGTTCGGCATTGGGCCGGAATATGTTGAGCAGGCGCTGGCGGCATTGCGCGAAAACATGGCGAGGACGAGAGCGAGCGAAGTCGGACTTGCGCGTTGAGCCATTTTGCGATCATATAAGTTGTTACGCGCAAGTCCGATTCACGATTTACGTTTGAAAAAATCCGTTTGGAAATTGCGTTTCCTCCCGTTATTCTATTGCTCGGCTTCTGCAAGCGAGTGCTGCTTTTGCTCTTGGTTACGATTGCACACGAGCGCGCAGGCTTTTGACAGAAACGCGCAGCAGACATAATTGCAGTGAAAGGAGTTCACTTTGCATTTGATGCTCAAGGAAGAGTTCACAGCCCGGCAGGCGCCCATTCTGTTTCATTTTAAAACTGAAAAGGACTTTTATGGCAGAGCAGGTCAAATTTTTCGAGCAAGTCAACCGTAATTTCGACAAGGCCGCGGCTTACACCAAGCACTCGCAGGGCTTGTTGAAACAGATCAAGATTTGCAATAGCGTGTATCACGTCACGTTTCCGCTCAAACGCGACGACGGTTCGATCGAGACCATTGATGCGTGGCGCGCGGAGCACAGCCATCATAAATTGCCGGTGAAGGGCGGCATTCGCTACAGCCCCAATGCCGACGAAGACGAAGTGATGGCGCTCGCCGCGCTGATGACGTACAAATGCGCAATCGTGGACGTGCCCTTTGGCGGCGCGAAAGGCGCGATTAAAATCGAGAAACGAAATTATTCCGACATGGAGTTGGAACGTGTCACGCGGCGCTACACGTATGAGTTGATCAAAAAGAATTTTATCGGCCCGGGTGTGGACGTGCCGGCTCCGGATTACGGCACCGGCCCGCGCGAGATGTCATGGGTGGTGGATACGTACGGCGCGATGGCGCCGGCACAGTTGGATTCGATTGCATGCGTTACGGGCAAGCCGATTACACAAGGCGGCGTGCGCGGCCGAACCGAAGCCACCGGGCGCGGCGTTTTTTTCGGCATTCGCGAAGCGTGCGGTTATGCGGAGGACTTAAAACCGTTGGGGCTTACGACGGGCTTGGAGGGAAAAACCGTGGTGGTGCAGGGGCTGGGCAACGTGGGTTACTATGCTGCAAAATTTTTGCAGGAAAACGGGGCAGTGCTCGTCGGGCTTGCGGAATATGAGGGCGCGATTTACAATCCCAAAGGGCTGGAGCTTGAAAAAGTGGTGAAGCATCGCACGGAAAAGAAATCGATCTTGAATTATCCGGGCGCCACCAACATTGCGCACACCACCGAAGCGTTGGAGTTGGAGTGCGATATTCTCGTGCCCGCGGCATTGGAGAATCAAATCACCGCGGCCAATGTTGATCGCATCAAAGCCAGGATCATTGCGGAGGCGGCGAACGGCCCGTTGACCGCGGACGCGAACGAGGCGTTGCTGAAACGCGGCGCGTTGATCATTCCCGATATGTACCTCAACGCCGGCGGCGTGACGGTTTCTTACTTTGAGTGGCTGAAGAATCTCTCCCATGTGCGTTTCGGGCGCATGGGCAAGCGTTTCGAGGAGAACGCTTATAAGAAGCTGCTGCACACGATGGAAGACTTGACCGGCAAGAAAATCGCGCAAGAAATTTTCGACCAGGCCGCACACGGCGCCAATGAAGAGGACTTGGTGAATTCGGGTTTGGAAGAGACGATGATTTCGGCCTACAATCAGTTCCGTGAGATTCAAAAGCAATACAATAACAAGATCGATCTGCGCACCGCGGCTTTCATCAATGCGATCAACAAAGTGGCGGTGAGCTATCTCGAACTGGGAATCTTTCCGTGACGTTTTGCACGTTTGCGACCTCGCACGCGCTACTCTCGTGTCATTCCGGAGGAATCTTTTGCAGCAGCAAGCAAGCTCTTCGTATGGCGTTTTTGCCCAGGGCTGAAATGGCTTCTTTCAGAATGACACGCTGTGGGAGGCGTCAAACACAGCCGTGTATCCTTCATGAACCTTGCCGCGTTCGAAACACTCCTCTCCCCGATCGGCCAAAAGGCGCTGGCCGCTGCATTCGAGCTGAATCCTTCCGAAGAAACTTTTCTCGCTGGTTGCACGCGTATGCAAAAGCAGTTTGCGCTGGAGTTGTCAAAAGCTGCGATTGAGACCGTTATATTGCGCAAGAAAGCCGCGGGGAAATTCTCACGCGCGGCAGAGATGTATTTCACGCGCGAGGCTTTGGAGCAGTCTTCCGGGGAAATCATCTCGCGTTATCGTGCTGAGCGCTTCGCGGAGTTTGCTGCAATTGGGGATTGGTGCTGCGGCATCGGCGGCGATACCATCGCGTTGGCGGCGCAGCATCATGTTGTCGCAGCGGAGATTGAGCCTTTGCGTCTCAAAATGGCGGAGGCGAATCTCAAAGCCTATGGCGCGCATGCACGCGTGCGTTTCATCAATGCCGACGTAACACAAATGTCTTTGCCGCAACTCGATGCGCTGTTCTTCGATCCCGCACGGCGTGTGGAAGGTCGCCGCCGCTTTTCCGTGGAAGAGTATCAGCCGCCGCTCGCACTCATAAAAGAGTGGCTGCCGCAGGTCAACGCGCTCGGAGTCAAAATCTCACCGGCAGTGAATGTGCACGAACTCGCGCGCTATGACTGCGAGGTCGAATTTGTTTCAGTGGACGGCGAGTTGAAAGAATGTGTGCTGTGGTTCGGCGCGGCGAAGTCGGCAGCACGCCGCGCGACTTTGCTGCCCGAACGCCATACTCTCACGCCGATGCAAACCGAGGCGCGGCTCTCTGCGCCCCGCGCGTTTTTGTATGAACCCGACCCGGCAGTGCTACGCGCGCGTCTTGTAACCACGCTCGCGGCGCAATTGAATGCTGCTCAAATCGACCGCGAGATTGCGTATCTCACCAGCGACAATCTAATCGCCACGCCCTTTGCGCGCGCGTTTGCAATCGAGGAGGCTTTCCCTTTTCATCTCAAAAAGTTGCGCGCGCGTTTGCGCGCAATGCGCGTGGGAAGAGTGACCGTGAAGAAGCGCGGTTCGCCAATCGAGCCGGAAGCCCTCGTCTCACAGCTAAAACTTTCCGGCCCGGAAAGCCGCATTGTTTTTCTCACGCATGTGGAAGGAAAGCCGTTTGTGTTGATCGGGAACGAAGCGGGACAGGTTTCAAACGAGGGTGGTTTCAAACGAGGGTGGTTTCAAAATCGATGAAAAAGACTCCCAACGGATAGAAACAACGCGACGCATGAAAAGAAAAACCTGTGTGGGACTTAAACACTCAGAGGCGGGTGGTATTTTTAGGCACGGGGTGTTGCTGCGGAAGCGGGTTCCGATATGAAGCTTCCGCGACTTTCCGCGCTTTCTTGCCATAGCCATAATCGCGGGGCGAGCCGAGGACTATTTCTTCGAAAACCTTGTGAAAGTGACACGCTGCCTGTGCAGCATAGCATCTCAAATTTGAAATCCTCAATCCGTGACTACCCCACAGCACCTCTTCCAGCACGTTCTCTCCGCGCACAAGATTGAGCAGCAGACTTCCGCCGATGATGAGGAGCGCGACGGCGCCCGAAGGCCGGTTGGACAATCCTTTTTGCAGCATGGCAAGCTCCACAAGCGTTTTTTTCATTTGGGAATCTGTTCTTTAGACTCCGGCAAACTGAAAAAGGTTGCTTAGAGATTCGGAGTTTTGAAAAAAAACTCAGTCAAACGCCGTCGCGCGTTGGGGATCAAGCAGGTGCGCACGAACTTCCGCCAAATGCCGTTCATTGGTGCGTGAAGAGGACAACTCGGGCAAATGCTTGAAATCAAAAAAATCCACCGCCAGCGTTTCGTTGCTCGCTCGGGCTTCGCCGCCGCGCAATTCACACCAAAAGATGAGCTTGTAGGCGTGAAAAAAATTCAGCGGGCGGCCGTCACGATTCGCGTCGAACACGCCGATTACCTTCCGCGCGCTGACTTCGAACCCGCTCTCTTCGAGCACCTCGCGCACGACCATCGCCGAAGGCAGATCGCCGACATCCGCCCAGCCGCCGGGCATGCACCACCGTTGATCGGAACGTTCCTGCACGAGCAAGATTTTACCCTCGCGCACCACTGCGCCGCGCACGTCGATCTTGGGTGTGGCATAACCTCGCTCTGCTGCAAATTGCTCCTGCCAATTGCCTGCGTGGATCGAGTTGTGATTTGCCGCAATCTCCGCGGCAATCTCGGTCAAACGATTATAGCGCAAGATATCGAATTCATTATTGGTGAAAGCCAAACCGTTTTGCGCGAGCGCTTGAATTTCACGCGCCCACGCGAGCCAGTGCGGCAACGCGGGTTCGGTCACGAGGTTCTCCTTTGCTGAATACGCTTCAAAGCAAAATGATTTCTGACAAAATCATTCTTTTAATCGTTTTGCCAGAAATAGTTTTGCACGTTGTGTTTGTATTAAAAGCAAAGATTTCAATTTTAATAGAACAAATGCTAATGAGCCTCAATCATCACGAAATTTTGGTGCGCTACTTTGGTCACACCTCGTTTCGCGGCCAGCAAGAAACGATCATTCGCCACGTGTTGCATAAAGAGCACGCGCTTGTGATTATGCCGACCGGCATGGGCAAATCTTTGTGCTATCAAATTCCCGCGCTCGCGCAGCCAGGATTGACGGTCGTCATCTCGCCGCTCATCGCATTGATGAAAGATCAAGTCGATGGTTTGGTGGAAAAAGGAATCGACGCAGCGTATATTAACTCCTCATTAAGCCGCACAGAACGCGAGCAACGCTATGCCGCCGTGGCCGCCGGAAGATATCGGCTGCTCTACGTCACGCCCGAACGCTTTCGCAAAACCGAATTCGTGGAGTTGATTGCCAAGCGCCGTGTCGACTTGCTTGCGGTGGATGAAGCGCACTGCATCAGTGCGTGGGGCCACGATTTCCGCCCCGATTACACAAGGTTGCGCGAATTCCGCAAGATGCTGGGCAACCCCACCACCATCGCATTGACGGCCACGGCCACGCCCGAAGTGCAGGACGACATCATCGCGCAGCTCGGGCTGACGCGCGCACAGATGAGAATTTTTCACGAAGGCATCGCGCGCCCGAATCTTCATCTCGCCGTCGAGGAAGTTTTCGGAGAGCAGAGAAAACGCGACTACATTCTCAAAGTCCGCCGAGCCCAGGTAGGCAACGGCATCGTGTATTTCGCATTGATCAAATCGCTGCACGCAATGAGCGAATTACTCCATTCGCACCGGGCCGCGCATTTGCGCTATCACGGCGATCTCGATACCGGCGAACGCAAGCGCGTGCAGAATCATTTCATGCAGGGCGAAGGCAATCTCGTGCTTGCCACCAATGCCTTCGGCATGGGTATTGACAAAGACAACATTCGTTTCGTGCTGCATGCCGAAACTCCCGGCGCGATGGAAGCCTACTACCAGGAAATCGGCCGCGCGGGCCGCGACGGCGAGCGCTCAGAATGCATTCTGCTCTACGATGAACAGGATCTGCTCATCCAGATGGAATTCATTCGGTGGAACAATCCCGGCGCGGCGTTTTATGACCGGCTTTATAACTTTTTGCGCGAAGACATCGAGCAAGTGAATGCTTACGGCGTGGAAGGCTTGAAGGAGAAGCTGCACTTCAAGAACCAACATGATTTTCGTTTGGAAACTGCGCTCGGCATGCTCGATCGCTACGGCGTAACCGAAGGGAGCTTGGCAGAAAAGAATCTCGTCGTGTGCGGCGATTTGCCGGAGCAATTGACGAACGAGGATTATTTAAACGACAAGCTCAAACGCGAGCAGAAAAAGCTCTATGCGCTCGTGCAATACGTGAAAACGGAGGGCTGCCGCAAGGCCTTCATTCACGAATATTTTGGCCTGCCGCATGACGAGCGCTGCGAGGCGTGCGACCGGTGCGAATAGTTGCTTTGCCGCGGCTTGACCGTGGCATTTGCTCATATTGCTCCACGTTGGATTTGAAATGCCCTTTTGAAAGCGTCTCTCTGGAAGAACCCTCTGTCATGCTTGCTGCACTTCTCAAAAAACTTGATGGGTCTTAACCGCTGGGGAGGTTCCCTACGAATGACACATCGAGGCAAGTTGAAAACCAACCCACAACGAGCGCATAAAACCCCGACTGAATCGTGACTCAACATTTTTGCACCAACCATTGTTCCTGCAAAAACGTACGCTCGTGCGCGACCACTCGCCACTGCGTTGCGGATAAAGCGTCTCGCACTTCCTCTTCATCGCGCAGATAAAGCCGCTCGCCCCAAAGGGTGCGCAAGTAATTTGCAGGCACGCGCGGCGCGGAGGTGAAAAGGAAGTAGCCCTGCGGCTGCAGAACGCGATGCGCTTCGTTAAAGAAGCGTGTTGCTGCGCGCACGTATTCCAACACTCCGATGGCCGAGACGAAATCGAACGTCGCCTCCGCGAAAGGCAAGGCTTCAGCATGCGCGAGCAATTTGGGATTGGGAATGGACAAGCGGCGCAACATCGCCGCAGAGGCATCCGAACAAATCAATTGCGCGCTGGCTCGAAAGAGCGCCAACGAATCGCCCGTGCCGCTGCCGATATCGAGATGCCGCACCGGCGCTGTCGCGGTTGAGGCAAACAAGCGGGAGAGATTAGTTGATTCTGCCTCTAAAAAATTTTTGAAGGGAGGGAGGGTACGAACGCAGGAGTACAGCGGAGCTTTCCAGGCCCAATAGCTCATGGGCGTTCATAAATTTGTGAATGATAAAACGGCGCCAACGCGCCAAACAATGCCAGCTCGAAAGCGCGCTGGCGATCGAGAAAGCCACAGCTCAAAAATCCAAATACGCCGTCGTGGCTGCGCACATTTTGACGTCCAGCGTAGCGATCGACGACGTCACTCAAATCCTGTTTCTGTTCAATGACCGCGTGCGCCATGCTTTTGGGAATCGGCATGCTCATCGAGCTGCCGTAATGGCCTTCGCCGTTGTGCTCAACATAGACCCAACTCTGCAAATGCACGCGCTCACTATTTTCCCCGCTCAGAATGAACAGCCCGCCTTCCAAGCCCACGGCGAAATCCACCGGCCCGCATTCTTCTTCGATGAGGCGGCGCACTTCGAGCGCACGATTGAATGCGCCGCGCCGAATCTCATGAATGGAAAGCGGCACCGTTGAGACGCCGCTGGGCACTTCACGCGCAATATAGTTGATGTTGCAGGGCTTGATCTCCAACAGCGGCGCGACCTGTTCGATCACGGTGCGGACCGCTTCTACTTTCGGCGGACGAATCGAGCCGATGGCAACATTCAGGTTCGTCGCTTTCATAAATCAGTCCGTTGCAAGAGTTGTTGCAACTCTTGCTTTGCGCGCGCGAGCATTTGTTCGAGCTCCAATCCGACGAGTTCGCCGTTTTGATAACAAACACGGCCCTCGACCATCGTGAGGTACACGTCGCGCGCCTGCGCGGCATAAACAATCTGCGCGTAAATATCCGCCTCATCGCTGGGCGCAGAATGTGGCTGATCGCGCCGGAGCAAGATGAGATCTGCTTTCTTGCCAATTTCCAAACTGCCGAGGTCGCGCTGCCATCCCAAACACGCTGCACCAACGATCGTTGCCATCTCCACGATGTGCTGCGCGGGAAAAGCATGCGCGCCGTGCCGCAGCTTTTGCAGAAAGCCCGCGAGCCGCATTTCATGAAACATATCGAGGTTGTTGTTGCACGGCGCGCCGTCCGCGCCCAACCCAACTTTGACGCCCGCCCGGCGCAGTTCGAGAATCGGCGCGATGCCGCTCGCCAATTTCGCATTCGAGCCGGGACAGTGTGCGAGGGCAGTGCCGTCGAGCGCCAAGGTCTGTCGCTCCGCTTCATGCAATTGCACGCCATGAGCAAAACAACAATGCGCGCCGGCAATGCCCACCGTTTTAAAATAGGGCACGCTGCGTTGTCGTTTCGTTTTCAACAACAGCTCTTCTTCTTGCGCGGTCTCGGCGGCGTGCGTGTGCACCATGCAACCTTCCGAGTGCGCGCGCGCACCAACTTCACGCAACAATCGTTCGGAACATGACAACGCAAAGCGTGGAGCATACGCATAACGCAAACGGCCGCGCGCCGCGCCGTGCCATTGCGCCATAAGCTCTGCACTTTCCCGCAACGAATCTTCCATGGTTTCGCGCAAACCCGGTGGCACCTCGTCGCCGGCATCCATCATACACTTCCCGCCCACCATGCGAATGCCGAGTTGCTCTGCTTCTTCGAACGCCGCGTGATAGTGATGCACGCTGCCCATATCCAGAATCGTCGTGCTGCCGCCGGCCAACAATTCTGCAATGCCCAAGCGCGCCGCAGTACGCATCGAGCTTTCGTTGTGCGCCGCTTCGAACGGCCAGATTTTTTTGCGCAGCCAATCCAAAAGCGTCAAGTCTTCGGCGTGATTGCGAAAGAGCGTTTGGCAAAGATGAATGTGGGTTTGCACGAAACCGGGCAGGAGAATATAGGCCGAGGCCTCGATGCGTTGCGGCGGCGGCAGTGCGGCCGAAGTGCGCGCAAGGGTCTCCTCGGTACGCGCCTCATTCTTCTGAATGGCAGCGATGCGATCATCGACCACGAGCAGGTTGCCGCGAAAAACCTCGCGGCCCGGGTTCATGGTAACGAGCAGGGCGTTTTGAAAAAGGTAGCTCGACATGGGAGCGGCATTCCGGCTGAGATAATAGGCTGGCTTGAATCAGTCATCACATGTTTGGTGGAAAGGAACATAAGATTTTGTCATAGCAAGCGCAAATGCTTTCTTGGGGGGGAAACAGAAAACACGACTCGAGTCAATGGAAAAACGCAGCGCAGCCTTCGTGCTTGCCGCCACGAGGCTGCGCCACGCTCGGTAATCGTGCCGCTGCTCAATTTGTCATTTCTTAGTAATCCTTTTTCGCATTCGGCAACAACTCCAGTGCTTAAAGAGATTCCTTCGGAATGACATGGTTGGGGGATGCACCATGCATGACCGAACGCGATCGTCAAATTTCAAAAGCGTCGCGCAGATAAGGTCGTCTCGCTTCACGCTCATTCGGGAAACGGTTCCAGTTGGCCGTTGCGAAACAACTGCGGAGCGAGTGCAAGCTTTTCGCCCGTGGCTTGCTCGCTGCTGATCACCTCAACAAAATATTGTTGCGCGCGATTCGCCTTGAATTCGACCTGCTGGCCTTTTTCGGAAGGCCGGCCTTCTGCGATAATCTGGCCGCGTTCATCAAGAATCTGCAATTGAAAACTGCGGGGCAACTGTTCCAACACGATGACGATGTCATCGAAGAGCAGATCCGGCGGGCACGTCAAACAAGGTGGAAATGGCCAGCGTATTCGAAAAGGCCGCTGCCACACGATCGTAAAGCGGCTCCAATCCCGAATATAGCAAATGAGGCTGCCGGGATTTAGCTCGCAGAACGTGCAATTGCTTCCCAAGATTGTGCGCATTTCGCGCTCGCACACGGCACAAAATGGATCGCCGGTCGCGCGCATGTGGCAGCGCAGCTGCGGACGATAGCTGCCGAAGCGATAGTACCCTCCACCTTCCCAAATTCCAACTACGCCGGGAGGCGTATCCACCGTGGTTGGCAGAGG
>JABWAN010001141.1 GCA_013361015.1 Candidatus Zhuqueibacterota bacterium
AGCTCGTTGGCGTGGCACTTGTTGCAGCCGGAATAAGCAAACCGGCCGCGCAACAGCGGGCGTTCCCAATGCTTCACTTCACCATGAGCGAATGCCGCATTTTGCAGCGCCGAACCTTGCCCGTCATGACACGGTGTGCAGCCGAATCTTTCCACAGGATGAATTTTGAGCAGCGTGTCAAGCGAAGGATGCGTGGTGAAAGGTTGCTCGAGGTTTTCAAAACCCTTGCGTGAGACGGCCGTGTGGCAAGTGTGGCAGCGATCGACGTTGTTGATGAAATTTTGAAAATTGCCTTTCACAAACTCGGTCATCACGACTTGCTGAATTTTGATGCTGCGTTCGTTGATGCGGTCAATGCGAAAGCTGAGATCGTCGATCTCCTTCGTCATCGCCGCCATTTGTGCGCGCGTTTCCGTGATTTTTTGCCGATAGCCGTTGAGAGAAGTCTGAATCTCTAATTTGCGTTTTTCCGCGTCGTCCCACTTCGCTTTCCATTCCACGGCTTTCGTGCTGTCGGCGCGATACTTCTGGCCGTGCTGTTGATAAGCGTCTGTGTCGTTGTGATACTGCGCTTCTTTAAAGAGATAGTATTCCGCATCCGCTTCACTTTTCGCGAAACGATAAGCCTGTACGGCGTCGGCAATTTCGTGGGCCACCTGCGCAGAGTCGGCCAGAGCCTTCTGATAGGTCTCGCTCTGCAGCTCGGCTTGGGCCGCAGCGAGATTCTTCTCGAGCTCCGCGTAACCGTTTTGGTCCATTTGCGCGATCAACTCCTCGCGTTTGGCAACGAGCTGTTCACGTTCCATTTTGTTGAATTGCACCTGCGTGCGTTGCCACGGCGAGCGCACCCAAATCATATCGAGCACGGCCCAAAACGTAGTCAACGCGAGCAGCGCACTGCAGACGAAGTATATGGTGCTATAATCGCGTTCTTCAATCGGAGTTTCGGATCGTTTGGCCAAAGTCGCTCCTTTCCTGCCTCGTTTTCAGTCTTGGTGAAAAATGCAGTTTCGAGTTCTAATTTTTCTCTTTTGGTATCAGGTTGTAATTTTCTTTCAGTTTTAATTACTTTTGAAACACACCGTTTTGAATATGAGCAGCAAAAAACTATTTAATGCGGCAGTGAATATTAAAGTTAACAATACACCGCACCATAGGCCTTCAACATTTTCAGATTGAACTCTTTATTTGTGATTTTTTTGGGTTCATTAAAATAGTCGACAATGAAAGACAAGATAAACATGGCTACAATACAGGTGGGTACGGCCCTAGTGAAAATTTGCGCTTCAGTCATCTGAAGATGCAGCGTCGAATTGATTATTCCCACAAAAAAGACTCCGGGGCTAATGGCAAGGTCAACTGCCGACGCAAATAAGAATAAAATTATGAGTGGAAAAAAATCGGCAGCGAATGGCGCCTTGAAATAAAAAAACGCGGCAGCAGATCCCAGAATTAAAATGAGGACAGCCGCGGCACCAATCTTAGCAAAAAATTTTGTTGTTTTTTTATCGCTTTCTTCCATTTGAACGCCTTCGTTGCGTTTATTATCTCAACTGTCGAGTTCGAACAAAGGATTCTAATGTTGAGAGGGTTTCAAAGACTCAACGTATGCCGAAGAGCCGTATCGACACTGTGCATCGGTAGCGCGCCGATCTTACGGTCAATTTCCGATTCTTGGATCGTTGCGAGATTGTCGGTCATCACAACGGAGTCGCTCAACAAACCGGATTGCCACCCTGCCGAAGAAGCAAGCAAGACCGTGACGCGGCTGGGATGATTCGCGCGAA
>JABWAN010001142.1 GCA_013361015.1 Candidatus Zhuqueibacterota bacterium
ATAGTGCGAGCGGATGCGCAACCACTTCCCGTACGGCCTGTTTGAGCATGTTGATGCGCTCTTCGATTTTTTTCTCCGGCACGTTCGGGTCGAAAAACAATTTGCGCAGCTCCTCCGGCGTACTGTGCCGAATTTTAAGGGAGTCCGCGGGCTGCATAATCGTGGTGGGCGCGACATCGCCCAGGTATTGATAATATCCCCGGCTCAAACGCACGAATGCGTCCAGCAACAACTCGAGCACTTGTTTCTCACGCACGGACATGTTCAGCGTGTCCAACGGTTGGGTCGCGGTGGTGTCCGGTTTGCTCGCGTTTGCAGTCGCACCTTTCATGCGGCGAATCTCTTCACGCAGCAATTGCAGCCCGGCTTCTTTTTCCTCCAACTTAATAGAAAGCTCCTTGACCATCGCTCGCGCTTCGAGTAATTCGATGTTAAGCCCCGGGGCATGCGGCTGCGCTTCAGGCGTGGCGTCAACGTTGGCCGCCGCTCTTTTAACGTGCGCGTGGCCGGTAAAGGCGCGCGTGAAAATCTCGCTCAAGTCACTTTCGGCCAACCGGCGCAGTGGCTCACGCAAAGCTTGCAGCAAAACCTCCGAGCGTGAAACAACCTCGGCGCGGGCATACTTTTCCACCAGCCGCAATAGGACCCGCTGCAGCTCGTTCGTTTCATTGACAAAGGGATGAAGCGCCACTTCGCCGGATTCCGGCGCCTCGCCTTCCAACACGAACGCAAAAAAATGGATGTGATAATCACCGATGCGAATCTCGTCGCCGTTGTGCAATTCATAAGGCTGGCCGCTTTGCAGCAGTGTGCCGTTCAAAAAGGTATGATTCTGGCTTTCGAGATCGAAGAGATAATAAGCCGCACCATTGCGCTCAATGCGGGCATGGCGCCGCGACACGAGCTTTTTGAAAGGGTCGGGTAGTAAGAGCAGGTTGGATTCTTTCCGCCCCAGCGTAATCACGTCTTCGTGATAGAGGTATTCCTGTTCCTTGCTGCTCGCCGATTCTTGCATCACCTTGAGCTTTACTGGCATCCTGGGCAATCCCTTGGGAAAATAATCAACGCCGTCATTCCTCAGAATCTTTCATGTCCCTTAAAATCTTTCTCAGGTTAAGATCCTTGTCGGGTACGAAAGAAAATCTTTACGGAATGTCCTTGCGCAAAAGTGCGTATTCAAGAAAAGGTGAATCTATTTTGATCGACAACTTTGCTGGCAGCAGGTTTGGTGCAGTCGAGGACTTTTTTTTCACAAGCCAAGCTCATTCGGAAGGAATCGCGGGCGCAGCGCGAATAGCGCTGCATTTGAGCACTTTCAAAGTATCCCGCATTCTTCACATGGTCACGTGCGATTTATGATGGAGCGGCTTCTCCATTGCGTGCGAGCTGCACTTTTCAACGTGTCTGAAAATCCGAACCCGGCGCCTAATCAACGCTCACCACGCGAAAGCCCGTGGGAAAACTCCACTCATTCGGCTTGCTCGCGCTGCGATTGGCGCAACGCAAATCGAACGCTGCGTTGAGCGCCGACCCGCCGCGCAGTACGAACTTGCTGCCTTGCGACGGGCCGGCAGGATTAGCCACAGAACCGGCGGTATAATATTTTTCACTATAGCGATCGCGGCACCATTCAAACACATTGCCGCTCATGTCGAACAGTCCGAGTTGATTAGCGCGCTTTTGCCCGACCAACCTCGTGCGGCTGCCGCTATTGGTGATCGACCAGGCGTATTGCTCCAATTCCGCAGCGTCGCTCGTTCCGGCCCACTTTACTTGCAGAC
>JABWAN010001143.1 GCA_013361015.1 Candidatus Zhuqueibacterota bacterium
GAACACGGCCACGTTCGCACGCAGACACGGCGCCAGCTCATGAATGTGGCGCATCGCAGCCTGCGCGATTTGCGCGGGCGAGCGCGCTGCCAATATCGCGCGATTGATCTCCTGCAAAGTTTTGAGGCGTTGATTGGATTGGCGCAAAGCTGCTTCGGCGCGTTTGCGCTCGGTGACGTCGCGTTGAATACCGAAGTGGCCGGTGATGCGACCTTCGGCGTCATAGAAACAAAGGTAATCCCCCTCAATCGAGATCGGCGTACCGTCGAGCTTGCGCTCGTCGGTCTCCACGTGCAGCCTGCCGGCATCAAAAAAACGCCGCCACACTTCACGCCCGTGCGCGAGGTTGTGTTGATAAAAATCGTTGGGAGTGAGGCCGATAAACTGCGCGCGCGTCGCGCCGTATTGTGCGAGCATGGCATCGTTGACTTTGGTGACGCGCTGGTGCGAAAAAACATAATCCAAAACTTTTTCTTTATCGACGGTATCATCCCAGCGCACCGGCCTATCGAGCATCATGAAAAAGAAGCCGTCGAGGGATTGCGAAAAAAACAAATCGAGATGGGCTTGCTCTGTGGGTTGCTTTTCGTCTAACTGACTTGTGATGGTGTGACTTTCTTCCGTGGCATCAACTGTGTGCTTCATTCTCAGACTCGGTCGAAGTTGCGAAGGATTATGTGAGGCTTGGTTAATGGCGGATTTTTGCGGAGGGAATATAATACCGAGCATGCAAGAGGTCAATCGCAATCTCTGCGAGGTACATGACACGCACCGCGTCTTAAATGGCCGTCGGTCCGGCAATCACTTTCCCAGCGCGCCCAGCAGCAGCGTAGCGGCGGAGAGCCCGCCCAAAATAAACGAGATGATGATGCCCGCCCAAACGTAACGCAGGGTCCGTTTGGAAGCTTCTTCTTTTTGCGCCAAATAACTTTCCAGCCCGGCAGTCAGCGCTTTCATGCTTTCATCCGTTTGCTTCTGCATCTTGGCCAACTGCGCCGTCAAAGCTTTTTGAATTGCGCCCTGAAAAGCTTTTTGCTCTTCATGCAGGCGCTGCTGCAGTTCATGGACGGCTTCGTCGGTTTTGTCGGCGCGTTGGTACAAGGCCTTGCTGGTATTGACGAATGCGGCTTCAATAGCGCTCATCGCGGTCTGTACGGAGTTATGCACTAGCGCCATGCGGTGATATGCGTCGGCTACTTGCTCCAGACTTTGCGCGTCATACGCGCTCGCGTTTTCATACCAGTGCGACGGCACCTCTTCGGAGAGTTGCATCAACGAATTCTTGGGTTGGACGCGCAGCATTTCTGCGGTTGGTTTGGCGGCATGGGATTCCCCCTCGCCATGTAGCTGCGCGGGCGCGTCAAGCAGGGCCGCGATAGGGTCTGAAATTTTATTCTGCATCGCTATTGGCATGGATCAAACGGTTTTTGAAACAACCGGCGGCTCTGTGCACGAGTAGTTACGGTCGTTTCGACTCTTTTGCAGACTTAGCCCGGAGGAATTGTATATCATTCCAGACGAATAGTGAAGTATGGATCTAAGCTCGAGTGGACAACGCCGCGAGTCTTAACTGTCACGTTCGAAAATTGGTGTCAGCAACGCACCGAATTGGCCGCGCAGCAATTCCGAAGCGCTGTTCTTGGCGGGCTTCGCCTCTTCGCGGTGAGAATTTGTGAAGAATCTAGTTCTGCTTCGGCAGATTCCATTTCGACCTGCGAAACACACCAAATCCACGAAAGGACTTTTCGCGTCTTTCGTGGGCAAAAATTCTAATGTGCCTG
>JABWAN010000108.1 GCA_013361015.1 Candidatus Zhuqueibacterota bacterium
TGAAGACGAAGCGCACCAGCACCTGATACAGGCCGAGGCAGGAAACAACCGCCAGCAGCCCGGCCGCCAGCAGCCAGACGGCGTGGGTGACGATGCGATCGATCGCGAGGATCGCCTTGGACATCGGCAACTCGTCGCCCCGGCGCAGGCCGGGGCCCAATGTCACGCGGCGATTGGATCCCGGTCTGCGGCGTTCGCCGCAACCGGGACGACGGCGCTTCGCGCCGTCACTTGACGCCCTGGATGCGCTTGATCGTGTGTCTTCGGCCGGGCCTGCGACCCTTAACTTCGCTGCGCGAAGTTAGCCTACGACGCAACATCCGCCGCATGACTCCCCCTCCTACTTGACCTCCTGAATCCGGCGGATGTTGTCCGCCCCAAACTGCTTGGCGAACTCGGCCCACACCGGCGTCATCGCCGCGCGGAAGGCAGCGCCGTCGACGTTGGTCACGACGTTCATGCCGGCCTTGCGCAGTTCGTCGATGCCGTTCTTCTCGTCTTCGTTGACCTTCCTGCGCTGCGCGGCGCCGCCCGCCTTGCCGGCTTCCGTGAACGCCTTCTTGTCGGCGTCGGACAGCTTGTTCCAAAGCGCCGGCGACATGATCAGCAGCGCCGGCGAATAGACGTGGCCGGTCAGCGAAAGGTGCTTCTGCACCTGCGCGAACTTCGCCGACAGGATCACCGGGATCGGGTTCTCCTGGCCGTCGACCGTGCCCTGCTGCAGCGCTGTGAACAGCTCCGGAAACGCCATCGGCGTGGGCTGGATGCCGATCGACTGGAACGCCTGGATGTGGACCTTGTTCTGCATGCTGCGGATCTTCAGTCCCTTCGCATCCTCCGGCTTGACGATCGGCCGCTTGCTGTTGGTCATGTGGCGGAAGCCGTTTTCGGTCCATGCGAGCGCGATCAGTCCCTTCGCGGGAAACCTGGCGCGCAGCTCGTCGCCGATCGGGCCGTCGAGCACCTTGCGCGCGTGGTCGTAGTCGCGAAACAGGAACGGGATGTCGACGATGTTGACCTCGGGCACGAAATTGCCGACCGGCCCGGTCGAGGTGTTGACGATGTCGAGGGTGCCGAGCTGCACCGCCTCGATCATCTCGCGCTCGCCGCCGAGCGCCGAGTTGGGGAACTGCTGGCACTTGTAGCGGCCGCCGGTGCGCTTTTCGACTTCTTCGCAGAACACGGTCGAGCCAACACCGTAGTGCGATTGCGGCGATGTCGCGTAGCCGATCTTGATCGTCGTCTGCGCAGTCGCCGCGGCGCAGACCAGCGTGCCGGCGGCAAGCAATGCGTAGCGCAAGGTGTTCATGCCATCTCCTCTGGTGGTGTGCTTCTGGGAGGGCTATGCGCAAAAGCTGGAAGCGGGAAAGAGTTTTCAGGAAAAAGTTCCGGCGGCCCATTTTGTCGGCGTGCACAAGTTTGTGGCCGCGGTTTATGCCGGTTGCCTTGATCACGAGCCGATCAGTACTGCGAAGTGCCGCTTCCTGGGCGTTTTCTCTTCGCCGGAGTTTGAAGTCGGAGGCCGTGACAATGCTGCGGGTAATTTGGTAATCACAACCGAGCGGCAAGAATATTCCTGGCATGCAGAGGATTTGGGTTCGAGCCGGCTCGTGCGCGCCACGTTGGTCAATAAATCCGAGCAAACTTTTTACGCCCGTTTGGGTGATGCCATGATCGGCAGTATTGACCAAGAAGATTTGCACGTCGCTTACGGCTCGCATGGCCACCTCGAACAGCGGCAAGCGCCGCACTCGTGGCGCGAGCTGCCGCCCGGCCTTCTGATCGAAGGCGTGCGCTTCGTCGCGCTCCGGCCGCAGCAAGCGCACCGGCTGCTCGTTCATTTATATTCCCTGCAAGGCAATGAGACCGGGCAATTCCGCGTGCGTGTGGATTATTTTGAACGCATCGATCCGCCCGAGGGCGCGACGCCGCAGGTGGATTATTCGAACGTATTCACGATTGCGCGCTAGCGCTTTAATCAAACACAAGCCGTGCTGCGATTCACCTTTGGCCGAATCTTTTTGTCAAAAGATTGTTCTGAATTTGATGCTGCAATGCAGCTAATGCGGCCGTGTGATAGCCATGCAGGGATGTAGAACACGCACGCTCATTGTTGCATGAAGACGAAGTTAAACTCTAATAAGAAAGGTTTTGAAGTCATGCGCCATCTTGTGATTTGTTGCACCGCCGTTTCGTTGCTTACCCTCTTTGTTCCGCAACGCGAAGCTGCGGCCTGCTCGTGTTTACCGTTTCCGCCGCCGGCGGAGGCGGTTGCCAAAGCCGATGCGGTCTTCTTGGGAAAGGTGCTCGCCTTTGATGAGATCGCCGGGCAGTCTAGACGATTAGCGCACCTCGAAGTAATAAAAATTTGGAAGGGGAGGCCGAACGAAGCGGACCGTGTGACCACCGCGCTCAACGAAGCCGCGTGCGGCTTCGATTTCGTCGTCGGCAAAACGTATCTCGTCTATGCTAACAAGGATGAAAACGGCGGACTGTACACGCACCTTTGCACGCGCACGCAACCGGAAAACCTGGCGCAGAGTGATCTGAATTATCTGCGCGGGTTCTCCGAATTTCCACTTGCGTTGGGGAACTCGTGGGAGTTTGCGAACAGCTTTGGCAACAACATCACCGAAACGATTTTTGATACGCTCCGCATCAAAGGCAATCTGTATTATCGCTTCGATCGCTTTCGCGAATTCAATCAAGCTTTTCTGCGTTTGTCCGAGGACGGCAAGCTCTTTCTACGCAGCGATACGCTTGAACAAATGTGGGTTGATTTCAATGCCGATGACACCACGCGTTGGCACGTCATCGGTCCCGAAAGGCTCGCGGAGTGGGACGTGCAACTCGTGAGTCGCACCGATACCGTGGTCACCAAAGCCGGCACGTTTTATCCATGTTTGCATTTTCATTTTCGGTTCAATGGCGCGGACTATGATTGGCACGAATGGTACTACTCCGGCATCGGCACCGTGCGCCGCGATTTATACGGCATCGCACCATTCAGCTATCCATTGGAAAGAGTGACTCTCAATACTCCAACCTCGGTCGAGGAGAATCCCACCGGTTCAACGCCGCGTGCATTCACCTTGTCGCAAAGCTATCCCAATCCCTTTGTGCTCAAAGCCTCGGTGTCATCACGCAACACCGCATTGATTCGCTATCAACTGCAAGAGCCTGCCGAAGTTTCTCTCACGATCTTCAACGCTCTGGGCGGTGCCGTACGCACGTTGGCAACAGGCCGCAAAACCGCGGGCGAATACAGCGCATTGTGGGATGGCAAAGATGAAGCCGGCCGCCTCGCACCCTCCGGAGTTTATTTTTATCGCCTCCAAGCTGGAAGCTTTTCGGAGTTAAAAAAGATGGTCGTAATTCGATAGAGGCCAAAAGCGCAGCGCAGACTCAAGTAGAAATCTAATTCCTCACAGCTCTTGCTGTAATCACACCAACCAGTAAACGCGAATGCACGCACACGAACGCGAATGAAGAGTAGAAGCGTGCATTCGCGTTCTTTTGCAATTAAAAGCGACTGCCCCCAAGCCACACGGTTCTCCTGCATTCAACGCTGCTTTCGTATTGCCCGTTTGAGCCCGCTGTGATGCGGCAATGCGGAATAGGCTTCTCATCCACTCTTTATTCTGTTGTCCACGAGATTTTGGCCATCACCCCCCGCGTGCCTTTTCCCCCAAAATATTTTTACAATTTAGTGAGATAAATCCACGTTCGCGTGTCCTTATTGACGTAGCCAGCCCAAAGCCTATCCGAAAACCGTTTGATTGCCATTGTGAGCGTCGAGCACAGAAAGATGAATCCGCGCAGTGCTATTATGGTTTAGATTCTTCGTCGCTGCGCTCCTTGGAAAGGCAAGAAATAGTATTTGAAGCTAAAAGCGCCATAAGCTTGGTTGCGGCCATGTCATCTCTTAAGTGAGGAGGAAGTATGTACACACCGTCTGCTCTCATCCGCCGGTTGGTCTTCGCCGGACTCTGCTTCATGCTGTGCGCGAAGGTTTTCGCACAAGAATCTCAAGCTCAGCCTATTGATCATCGCGTGTGGTCGCAGCATTATTGGCAAAAGCTGGCGGAACGCGGGCTTGTGGAGGTGGCAAAACCAGCGGCCATGAAATCCGCAGTGCCAGCGAAGCCTTTTGCCGTTGCTCCCGGTGTGCCGCAGGATTCGCGCGACGTTGCAGTGACCTCCTCGCCCACCGTCACGCAAAGCGAGAACTCCATTTTCGTTCATCCCCTCGAATTTAATACCATTCTGAATTCCAACAACTCAACGACCTGGCCGGTATCCACGCTCTTCGGTGCGAGCGGGTTTATTTCCGAAGATGGCGGCGTGACTTGGCGCGGGCAAGCGAGCGGAACCGGTGGCAGCAATAGCGGCGATCCCGCTACGGCGATTGACCGCAGTGGTCGTTTCTTTGTCGGTTATATTGCCGCAGACGGCGGCCAAGGCGTGGCGCGCTCGTTAGATCGCGGGCGTACGTGGACGCACGTGCAGGCGGCGACAACGCGCGGCGCAAGTTTGTTGGATAAAAATCATTTGTGGGTGGATAACAGCCCAAGCAGTCCGTTCAACGGAAATTTATATAGCTCGTGGACGGCCTTCGGTGGGCTGAATGATGCGGAAATCGAGTTCACGCGGTCGATTGACGGCGGCCTCAGTTGGTCGACTCCACTTGTGATCAGCCGCAATGTGAACGCCGGCTCGCACAATCAAGGCGTCAACATTCAAACCGGGCCGAACGGGGAAGTGTATGTAACCTGGGCAATCTATGATTTCTTCCCGGCGGATGAAATCGCACTGGGCTTCGCACTCTCACGCGATGGCGGAGCGAGCTTCGAACCGGCGCGCCGCATTATTACTAATATTCGAGGCATTCGCTCTAGTGGCACGAACAAGAATATGCGCGTGGCCTCGTTCCCGGTGATGACCGTGGACAACAGCAATTCGCCGCGGCGCGGCACGCTTTACGCCGTATGGGCAAATCGCGGCGTGCCCGGTGTGAACACCGGCAGCGACATTGATGGCTATCTCATCAAATCCACGGACAACGGCGCAACGTGGTCCAGCCCGGTGAAGATCAACCAAGATGCCGCGGGCTTGGGCAAGAACCACTTCTTTCAATGGATCTCGTGCGATCCCACCAACGGCAATTTGAGCACGATCTATTATGATGACCGCAATGTCGGGTTTTCGGATTGCGAGACTTTCGTTGCAAATTCCACCGACGGGGGCGCGACCTGGACGGATTTTCGCGTGAGCGATGTCTCCTTCACGCCCTCGCCGATTCCCGGTTTGGCGGGTGGGTACTTCGGAGATTACCTCGGCATCATGGCGCTCAATGGCAAAGTGTATCCATGTTGGACGGACAACCGCGACGGCCGGGCCATGGCGTATGTTTCGCCGTTTATTTTGGAACAAGACAGCATTCCGCCCGCGCCCATTACGGATTTAAGCGCAGGCAGTCCCGCCTCGAATGCGATCACTCTGCTTTGGACCGCGCACGGCGATGACGGCGACTCGGGGCGCGCCGCGGCGTATGATATTCGCTATGCATTCGCGCCCATCGACTCCGCCGGCTTCGCCGCAGCTGCACCCGTTTCCAACAGGCTCGTGCCGCAACTCTTCGGCGCGACGGAAACGTTTACAGTGCGCGGCTTGAATTTCAACACGACATATTATTTCGCCGTGAAGGTAGTTGATGAACAAGGCAATGCCTCCGCGGTTTCCAATTCACCTTCTGCCACGACGCTCGGCACGCCGAGTTTGTCCTTCGCACCCAGTTTTATAGCTGATACTCTCCTTACGGGTGCGGACACAACGCGAATTCTGCAACTCAAAAACATCGCGAGCGGCGGCAGCACTTTGGATTTCACCGCGCGCGTCGAAGATTCTACGGACGCGTGGCTGTCCGTTGCGCCCTTGAGCGGCAGCATTAGCACGGGCGACTCTTTGGGTCTCGCAGTGAAGTTCGACGCCACAGGTTTGTTCGGCGGCAGCTATTCTGCAAATATACTTTTGACGACGAACGATCCGGCGCATGCGCAAGTACGCGTGCCGGTATTTTTGCTCGTGATCGGCGCGCCGGATATCACTCTTGCCCCGGACTTTTTTGATTTCGACACCGTGCTGGTGGGCGATACGCTCAGTCTTGCGCTCGTGGTTTCCAATCCCGGCACGGACACGCTGAATGTAGGCCTGGCTACAGCACCGCCGTACTTTGTGGCGCCACGCCAATTTGCGATTCCTCCACAACAACGCCAGACGGTGAGTGTGACCTTCATGCCCACTACAGTTGGAACGTTCACGGGCACACTGTTCGTCACCAGCAATGATCCGGATGAGGCGAGCTTGCTCGTACCGCTCAATGGCATCAGTCTGCCGCCGCCGGAGATCGAAGTTGCGCCGCTGACATTGGATGAAAGCCTCTATGTGGGCGAAACGCGGCAGCAAAACTTTTTGATCTCCAACACCGGCCAGAGCGATCTGACTTTTGAACTCTCTTTTGAGAATGCCCAAGTTCGCATTACACCGCTGCGCTCCGGCAAGAATTCTGCAGTGCAGTCTACGGGTGCGGAGCTGATTGATGCGAAAGCACGAGCTGCCTTCGGTGCGCAGCTTTTGGAGCTTGCGCGCGCTGCGAGTGCCGGCCTCACATTCGAAGTGATACGCGAGGGCGAGAATGACACGCAGGCCATGACACCGGCAATGGTGGAAAAATTTCGCAGTCAACTTCAGCCCTACGCGCAACTGGTCAAACGTCTGAATGCCACGGCCGCTCTGCCTTCGATTGCAGTGGTGGGCTTCAACTCTAGCAGCCTTCTCAGTATTCTACTGCAAATGTCGAATTCGGTAACGGATTACACCTACACCGATGTGGGCGACAATTTCACGCTCGGCTCGATTAGCAGCTTTGACGGCGTGATTGTGGATGAGCGCGACGCGCGTTTGACTTTAGCAGAGGCGGAGGCGCTGCGCGACTATGCCAACCTAGGCAAGCCGATTTTGATGGGCATGGATGATTTCGACAATCTTGCGACGAACGTACAAACCGTCGCCTATCCCATCTTCGGTGTCAGCGCCGCGTTCGATGCCGATTTCTATTTCGGCGTGCTTAATCCAAACAATCCCATCACACAAGGTTTGACCAGTCTGGACTACTTCTATAGCACCGACAATGATTATTTCATTTTGTCCGGTGCGGACTGGATTTTTTCTGATCCACAAGGCAACTACTTCGGCGTGTCTTATGATGCCGTGAATCGCACCGCGCTTATCGGCGAGAGCCTGTACTCCGTCGCGGTGAACAGCGCTAACAATCTGTTGCTGCTTTCAAATGCCATTGACTGGATGATCTCGGGCCAGTTGGGCTGGGTCACGCTCGGTAAAACGACCAACGTTGTCGCGCCGGGCAGCACCGACACGATTGCAGTCATGTTCAATGCGGCCAACTTACGCGGCGGCGATTATACCGCGGACTTGGTGGTTAAGAACAATGACCCCGACGAGAAGATTTTGCGTGTGCCTGTGCATTTGCTCATCACCAATGCGCCGGATCTCACCGCCGCGCCCGACACTTTGGATTTTGGTGAAGTGTACATCGGCACAAAGGACTCGCTGTTTGTCACCGTGCGGAATGAAGGCACATTCGATTTGCTGATTACGAGTGCAGTGGCCGCGCCCAGCGTGTTTACGGTGACGCCGCCATATGCAGGTATCGACGCCGGCGAGAAGGAAAATTTCAAAGTGCGCTTTGCGCCCAATGCGCCAGGCCCCATCACCGGCACGCTCACGCTCAACAACAATGATCCCGATGAAAATCCGGCGGTCATCACGCTCATCGGACAGGGCGTTACTCCTCCGGTCGTCGCGGTTGCGCCGGACTCGTTCGTGTTCAATTTGATTACCGGCGATAGCGCGAGCGCACCAATGACGATTTCAAACAACGGCGGTAGCACGCTGAATTTTACCGTGCGTGACGTCGTGACCTCCGGCGCCGGTCTCGCAGGCGGCCAATACCTTTTTTGGACGCAGGAATATCAGAGCGGACCCGATACACTGTTTCGTTGCAACCTGGACGGCACGGACATTCGGGCGATTTATGTCACTGATGTGATCTCGGGTTTTGGCTCGATCGCATATCATCCCGGCGAAGGACGAATCTATTCCGCGGAATATTACGAAGGCAGAATCTTCTCCGTCAATGTTGACGGCTCGGACTTCAGAGTCTTGGTCACAGGCTTGTACACACCTTTCGACATTGCTTTGGATATAAACGCCGGCCATATGTATTGGACGGAATACCAGACCGGTGTGATCAGACGCGCCAATCTGGATGGCAGCGGCGTGACGATCGTCGTACAATCCATGCTGCCGGGCGCAAATGGCGCGGCTGCCGCGCGTGAGCAAAAGCCCGCGCTGAAACCGACATTCGCCAAGATGAATAGCGCAGCCGCGGCTTTGTATGGTCCCTGGGCGCTCGATCTCGATCTGCAAAACGGGAAGATATACTGGAGCGAGCCGTATGCCTATCGCATCGGACGCGCCAATCTGGATGGCACCGGTGTGGAGACTGTTCCGGTCAATGCCAATTTCCCGATTGGGATGAAGCTTGATGTCGCCGGAGGCAAAATCTATTTCACTGATGGCGGTGATTACACTTTCAAGCGCGCCAATTTGGATGGCAGCAACACGGAGGTCTTGTTGCAACCCCCCTCGAGCTACTTTATAGATTTTGAATTGGATATCAGCGCGCAAAAATTTTACTGGACGGACTACATCTTGGATCAAGTCCTGCGCGCGAATTTCGACGGCAGCGCGGTTACGCCGATTGTCACGCGGCCGGCCTTTGGTTCCGACGGACCTTTTGCGCTCGGTGTTTCCGGTGGCCGTGATTGGCTGAAGGAAGATCCTTCCGAAGGCAGCATTACCGCGGGCGCAAGCTCGGAAGTGCAAGTCAAAGTCAACGCCATTGCTTTGCTCGGCGGCGCCTATCGCGGGACGATTTTCATCAACTCGAATGATCCCATCACGCCCGTTGCGCAGGTGGCGGTCATACTGCAAGTCACCGGTGTCCCACTCGTGGAGGCGACGCCCGACACCGTGGATTTCAAGCAAGTCTTTGTGGGATTTCCGCAGCGCGCGCTGCTGACTATTGCCAATACCGGCACGCAGGATTTGAACGTCACCGATCTGCAAATCAACCCTGCGGTTTTTTCATTCTCCGACTCGACCAGCTTTACTCTGCCTCCGAATGCGAAAAAAGAGTTGGCGCTCGTTTTCATTCCGGATGCAGCGCAAAGTTACAGGGGTACGCTCACGATCGTGAGTAATGCTACCAATCATCCCAGCCTAAGTATTCCGCTTTTCGGCGAAGGTATTGTGGCTCCAAATATTGCCGTGCGACCGGACACGTTGCGCGACAGCTTGAAAACCGGCGAAACGGCGACGCAGATCGTGACCATCTCCAACACCGGCGGCAGCGACCTGAATTTTGAGCTCACGATTCAAAATCAAAATGCCTCACTTGCCGCGCGACCGGCGCGCAATCGCGAAGTCATCGTTCCCGACGATCGTCTGCACCGGCTGCCCACGACGACGCCAACACAGCAGAGCCAAGCAGCGGTTCGGGCTTCTGCCGTGGCGCAAGCCGAAAAGAACTTTTTGATCATCGATCATGGGAAAGACAAGACTTTTTTCAACGGCTATTCCTTCGACGTCATTTCAGAATTCAATCTCGATGTCCTGACGCTTTCGGATTTGGAAAAGTACGACGCGATCTATTTCGAGCCGGATTGGTCCCGCTATGCTAATTTGACGAACAACATGCCCAAGATGGCCGCTTACGCTGAACAAGGCGGCGTGTTGGTCATCAATATCGCGGGCAACATCGGCGACGGCTTCATCGGTAAAGTTGCCAAATTGCGCGAGCCGCGCATCGGCACGAACCTTGCAAACGAACCCGGCTTCCTGCGCGATGCCGTGGTAAAAGCGGGGTTTCAGCAGATCGTATGTATTCCGATGCTCTCCGGCGAAAACCTGATGGGTGTCATGAGCGTTGCAACACGTTCCACCACTCCCTTTGAAGATCGCAGTGTGCAAATGTTAACCGCTGTTGGTACCTGGGCGGGACTCGCCATTGAAAATGCGCGTTTGCATGCCAATGCCCGCCGCCTGGCAGTGCTGGAGGAGCGGAATCGCATCGGCATGGACTTGCACGATGGCATTATCCAATCCATTTACGGGGTGGGTTTGGCTCTCGAAGGCGTACAACTTTCATTAAATGAGGATCCGAACTCGACAAAAGAACAGATCCA
>JABWAN010001144.1 GCA_013361015.1 Candidatus Zhuqueibacterota bacterium
ATGCGTTTGCCATGTGAGCAACAACAAACTGAAGGGATAAGATTGCGTGGCCGGATGAAATTCTTCGTTCTGCAAGCTGATAACTTGGCAACCCGGTCGGTCCTGCAAGGCATGGCAGAGAGACTGAGCAAGTCGGTCAACATTTGCAACCAATCCGATTTGGCACATTTGTGACCCCGTGAAATTGAATCCAAACAGGTTTGTTTTGGGACTGTGAAATGCACAAAATAAAGACCCCGGCAATCAAGAGCTTCTCACGAAAATTCGTGTATTCAAATTAAAAAAAGCCATTTGTGCATCTAAAATGCCCCCCCGATTATCTTTACTCTAGTGCCCGATGATTCCGAGCGCGAAATTTCTTGTGCCACACAATGGATGATTCGAAAGAAGCACTGCACCCGTGTCACGCGCAAGTACGGCCATAGGCAATGCAAAACCTGGGAGCTTAGCGTTAAAAAGAAGCTTATCCCTATGCTCGTTGGTCGTCATTCCGAAACCCGTGTGTGAGACGCGGAACCTTTCTCCATCGAACACCACGGCGATTTAGATTTCTCGCCGGCCCGCACAAAGCGGGAGTTCCTCGAATGATCAGAACGGGTTTTCGAATGGGCGCTAGGGCGTTGTGTCGGAGAGTATGACGCCGTTGGAAGAGCGCATGAAAAGCACTGGCGTACCCCAATCCATTTTCTCCACTTTGGACCTCACGGCCAGCACCTTGCGTGCCGCTTGTACTGCCATGTCTATCTGAAATTGTTCTGCCAAGGAGCGATAAAACGATTCTGCGAAAACAACTCCGCTGTCATCGAAAATTTTGTGCTGCATCGCTATGACCGCGGGGAGGCCTGCGCTCACCAGCGCTTGCGCCGAGCCCATGAAATAATCGAAGCGCGAGGTTTGCGCCGTTTGACAGGCATTGAGAATGACCAAACGGACCTCCGAATCGCGCAGTAAAAGTTCCAGTCGCGCGGTATTGACCGGTTCGGCGTCACCCGATTCGTTCTCAAAAATCAAGCAACCTTCTCCGCCTTGCGCCGACTCTTGAAACGTGCCGTGGCCGCTATAGTGCAACACATGATAGCCTTCTTCCAGCTTTTCGCTGAGCGCTTGCACCGTGAGGTTCGGCAGAAAATCCAGTTTCACGTGACCCGCGCGCATGTGTTGATGCAAGGCCTCGCGTATGCGTCTTTTTTCCTCTTCAATCCCAGGCAAGAAAGCATGCCCATTGGGGTTTGCGCTCGCCACGAGAACTTTGAGCGGTGGCTCGACGGTCAACGCGCGCTTCTCTTGTTTTGTCATCAAAAAACGCACGAGCGAAAGCTCGCGCGTGAGCGCCAAATATTCGCGACCACTGGGATCGTACATAAGCTCCCACGGTAGGGTCACAAGCGCGGGCGATTCGATCATGAGGTTGATGCGAAGGCGCGAGCTCTTCTCTTGAATGCGGCCTCGGCTTTTGTCGTAACACCGACTGATGGCCGGTTGAAAAAGTTTGTTGAACAATTCTTTGCCAAACGCGCGCATCTCTTCCTGGTTGGCTTCGTCGGCTCGCAGCTTGTTCAAAAATTCTTCCGCTTCGTCCTTCTCGAAAACAAACTCGCCGTCGCGTACCTGGCCCTCGGGCGACTCGATGACATCGACTAAAAAGGTTGTGCCGCTCTTTTTCTGCACGTGCAGCGTGAAATTTTTATATTGAATGGGCCGCGGCTTCGTGCGATCGAGATAGAATTTCGTGGCCAAATAACCGGCGGCCAGCCCGAGACTCGGCAGCACAAAGCCG
>JABWAN010001145.1 GCA_013361015.1 Candidatus Zhuqueibacterota bacterium
CTCGATATTTTCGACCAGGAAATGCGGCGCCGCGACTTGCGTTTCGTGCGCTATGGCGATGACATCGCGATCTTTTTAGCCACCCAGCCGGAAGCCGAAGCAGCACTGGATGTTGCTGCCCGTGTTCTGGAGAGAATGCATCTGCCCATCAATCGCGAGAAAACCAAACTGCACCACGTGGTCAAGGGATTCCCGTATTTGGGAGAGTGGTTGATGTGGAAAAAATGGCGGGAGCGTGAGAAGGGGTGATGGGGTGAACTTGTCGCGTCGGCTGAGCTTGTCGCCGGTGGCTGAGCCTGCCGAAGCCAACACCGCTGCCTTCGATAAGCTCACGCAGCGACGCAACCAGCAACCAGAATCCAGTAACCAATAACCAGCAACCAGTCATGTCCTCTCTCTACATCAACGAATACGGCGCCACACTTGGCGTCGTCAATGAGCGCTTGCAAGTGCGGCGCAAGGGCAAAGTCGTGCAAGAAATGCCGGCTTTGCATCTCGAGCGCGTCGTGCTCATGACGCCTGCCAACATCACGCTGCCGGCCGTGCAGTTTCTCATGGAACGCGGTATCGACATCGCCTATCTCTCGCCCAACGGCACATATTACGGCCGTTTCTCGCGCGGCGAAGGCAAATCCGTGGAGCAGCGCCTGGCGCAATTCCAAAAATTTCTCGACCCCGCCTTTCGCCTGACCCTGGCCAAAACATTCATCCAGGGCAAACTGCAAAACATGATCGCGCTGTGGCGTTCTTCACGCCGCCCCGCCGGCGCAGAGGCAGAATTGCATACCTTGCGCAAAATCCTAAAAAATATGGAAAATGCGCCAAGCCTCGAGAGCCTGCTCGGTTTCGAAGGTGCGGCCAGCGCAGCGCATTTTCAGTTGCTGCGAAAAATTCTGCCCCGGCCTTGGCATTTCCCCATCCGCCATCCGCATCCGCCGCCCGATCCCGTGAATGCCATGCTCAGCCTGGGTTACACCCTCTTATACTCGCGCATGTCCGGACTCTTGCACATGCTCGGACTCGATCCCTACCTGGGATTCTTCCACGAGCGCAAACACGGCCATGCCGCATTGGCTTCGGATATGATTGAAGAGTGGCGTGCGCCCCTGGTCGACACCGTGATCCTGAATATGATCAACCACCAACAAATTACTGTAGACGATTTTCACAAGCACGGCGGCGCCTGCCGCATGGCCAAGCCGGCATTGCAGAAATTTATTGCAGCATTCGAACAACGCCTGCAACAATCGCAAACCTGGTCCGCCATTCATGACTCCGGCGACCCGATCGGCGGCCTGGAGGGCCAGGTGCGCCAACTCATCCGCGTCCTGCTCGGCAAGCAGAAAGAGTACGTGGCAGTGAAAGTGTGAGTGGGCAAAGGGCAAATGATTAATGGTTAATGGCCAATGGTTAACGACCAACGACCAACAACCAACGACCAACATGAAAACCTTTATCGTCGCCGCCTACGACATCAGTGACGATCGCCGCCGCGCGCGGTTGCATAAGCGGCTCAAAAAATTCGGCCTGGCCGTGCAGTATTCCGTGTTTGAATGCCTGCTCACACCGGAGCAATTTAAAGAAATGCAAAAAGCCGTACAGCCTTACATCAAACCCAAACAAGGCGACCGCATTCGCTACTATCAGCTCTGTGAAAGCTGCCGCCAGCGCATCAAAGCCACCGACACCATCGCCCGCCAGGATGCGCCCGTCGTGTTCGCATGAAGCAGCGGTAATCAGTGTAATGTGGAAGGTGTAAAGTGTAA
>JABWAN010000109.1 GCA_013361015.1 Candidatus Zhuqueibacterota bacterium
ATCTTCATCAACACTTCATCTATCTCGAATGGTGAGATGTTGACGCCGCCACGGATAATCAATTCTTTAATTCGTCCGGTGATGAAAAAGAACTTCCTGTTCTGCTCATCATATTTGAAGAATCCCTCATCTCCGCTGCGGAACCAATTGAACGCAAACGTCTTTTCGTTGGCTTCAGCATTCTGGAAATAGTACTTCATCACGTTGTGGCCGCGTATGACGATTTCGCCCTTCTCGCCTTCACCTAACTCATTGCCATTCTCGTCGTGAATGGCCATTTCGTTGACCGGCAGCGGCACGCCGATCGACGGATAGCCGAAATCCGACATCCACATTTTATGCTCCTTCGGTGTCAGATCGATAGGGAGGAAACAAGAATAGCATGTCGTTTCCGAAAGTCCGTAGCCGTGAATGATGGGGATGTTGAATTGCTGCTCGAACTTCATGGCCAACTCGACCGTCAGCGGTCCGGCCCCGCAAATGATGTGGCGGAGGTGGGCGAGCTTGTAGGCGTCCATGTTCAACTTTGCGTGCAGCAGAAACTGCAGCAAGGTCGGCACGACACTGACTACGGTAACCCGTTCGCTGCTGATGCGCTCGAAGAATTTATCGGGATGGAATTTCTCATTCAGTACAACTCCCCAGCCCGCATACAAGGGTGTCATGAGGGTGACGACGGTGCCATTGACGTGATGAATCGGCAGCACACACATCATCCGCTGATCGTCCGAAATGCGGTGCCATTCGGCAATTGCCATCGCATCAACGAGAAGATTGTATTGAACGAGAACGACGCCCTTCGGAAGTCCCGTCGTTCCCGAGGTGTACACAATCAGCGCTTCATCAGTGAGAGAAGGTGGGGAAGCAGGTTTGAATACAGGTGAATGTTTGTCGATTTCTGTGGCAAAATGGGGAATGTTGGACTTGCTTGCTTTGCCTGTTTGAACAAGTAACTGAAGGGAAGGGACGTTTTCCGAAATCTTCTGAATGCGCTCAAGAAACTGGTCACGGACAAAAGCCAGTTTGGTGTTGGAGTTTTGTAGGATGTAAGCAATACGCTCATCATCTTCACCAACATTGATGGGAACGACAACCGCCCCCAACAAAAATGCGGCAAAGTACTGGATTACCGTATCCGAATGATTGAACGAGACTGTAGCGATGCGGTCGCCCTTCTTGATTCCGCAGGCCTGAAGGAAATTGGCAGTCCGGCACGCCTCTTCACAGAACTCATGATACACGTATTCCTTCCGGTATCCTTCGTCGCTGTAGAAGATGAGAAACGGCTTGTGTTCGTACTGTTCGGCTTTCTCACGCAGAAGATCGCCGATGTTCTTGTACGGTACCATCGGGCTTGATGGCGGAATGCCCTCAAGAGTCTGGGCGTTCAGGATTTTTCCGGACACAGTTTCCGGAAGAGGATCAGCCGGGGATGTCATAGAACAGATCGATCAATCACTCAAGGATCGGGAAAAGTGCGTGTGGCTATTTTTTTTCCATCCAACTTGCCCAATACTCCTTCCATTCGGCTTCTTCACCGGCGGGGAGAACATGTATCGGGTTCAGGCCGTCAAGCATTACTGCGTACTCATCCGTATGCGTTTTTGTTGCCTGTCCCTTCAGCGCTTTCGGATGCGGACCGTGATGAATACCGCGGGGATGTAACGTCACCATTCCGGCGGTGATATTATCGCGGCTGAAGAAGTTACCGTCATGATAGAAAATGAATTCGTCGTAATCCGTGTTGCGGTGGAAGAAGGGCACCTTCAGGGCTTCAGGGTCTTCTTCAAGGGGACGGGGAAGGAAACTGCATACGATCGCCCCTTGTGTAACGAACGTTGTGTGAGCGCTCGGCGGTAAATGTGCACGGTGGCTCATGATCGGGCGGATATCCCTCATATTCAGCTTCCAGACTGTCAGGTCGCCTTTCCATCCAACAACATCAATCGGATTGAAGGGATACGTGACGGTTGTGAACTCATCTTCCACTTTTATGCGAACGTCCCACTCATTCCTGTCATCGAGATTGGGTTGAGGGTCGGGCGTCACAATCACGCCGGGATCGTACAACGCGTGTTGTCCGATAAGTCCCTTTTCAGGCTGCTCAAATTCTGTTTTCGATTGGATGATGAGGAAGAAGTTATCTTTGGTTGAAGGAATGACTCTGTACGTGACCGCCCTCGGAATAACAATATAGTCGCCCCGCTCAAACGTCAGCGGCCCGAAGTCGGTTTCGATTGTGCCTTCACCGCGATGCACAAAATACAACTCGTCGCCATCGGCGTTGCGGTAGTAGAAGGGCATCAGCTCCGTTCTCCGCGAAATGTACAGCGTCACATCGTCGTTGCCGATGAACGCCACGGGCGCCCCGTTCGGATCGTGCCGGTCGGTTGGTTTCAGTTTGTTGCAGTCGATACAATGAGGCCGGAGTTTCCCTTCAAACCGAATCCATCCTGTTGGCGGATTGGCATGATACAAATGTGCTGCTTTTCCGTAGAAGCCTTTGCGTCCGTGTTCCTCTTCAAATGTCCCTTGCGGAAGTGCAACGTGTGCCTGATTTGTTGTGAGCCCTTTCTTGAGCGGATGCATGCAATCTCCTTGATTAGTGAAAACGTGCCGGTTTGTACTGAGGGTTGACTGAAATCCACCCGCAATATAGTAGGTGTAGTGGTAATCAGCAAGCAGAATTTATACAGGGAGACCAAACAAAAAGGGGTTGCCCTTTTCAAGGCAACCCCAAGTCGGTTTGAAAGGCCGAAATTACTTCAGCAGGACGAGTGATTTAGTTTGGGAGAAATTGCCTGCCTGCAAGCGGTAGAAGTACACGCCGCTTGCTGCACCTGAGGCATTCCACGTGGCCTCAAAGGAGCCTGCATTGAGTTCGCCGTCATGAAGCGTCGAAACCAGTTGCCCAAGCGTGTTGTAAATCTGAAGCGTGACACGCTCTTTCACCGGAATCGCAAACTTGATAGTTGTGCTCGGGTTGAACGGGTTCGGGTAGTTCTGCGACAACTCGAACGTTTCCGGCATTTGCGAGGCCGTCACTTCCGGCTCGTCGCTCTCAGCCTTTGGTGCTGCGCTGCTGGCGCTGCAAACGCGGAACTCCACAATGCGATAGTGTCCCGAATTAGCCCGCGCCATTTGAACGCGAATGTAGCGTTCCGTGCGCGGCGCGCCGCTCATCGTGCCCGTGTCCGTGCCGCCGTTGCCCGAGGTCGTGCTGAACACCGTCGTATAAGTTGAAAAGCTCGAGCTGTTGGAAACGCGAATCTGATAGCTGCGCGCGTAGCGCGGATCGGACCACACCAATTCCCAACTGCTATAGCTCAACGTTCCGGAACCTAAATCCACTTGCAGCCATTGCTGGCCGCCGCTGCCGCTTCGCCAATACGTCGAGGTGCTGCCATCGACCGCTCGGCTCGGAGAGTTGCTGCCGTTCGTGCTCGATGCGGTCGCAGGCCGGTTCAAAGCGAGGTTCGTACAACCGCCGCCTGTGCCGCCTTGAAAGGCATTCCAAAAATTGCTATTGAATGCGCTCGTGCCGCTGTTGTTGCCGCCGGTGGAAGTACAACCGCCGTGCGTATGAATGCCGACCGCGGTTCCGTTGGCGTCATCAATAACCGGACTGCCGGAATTGCCGCCCTCGGTGTCGGTTTGATAGCGCATCGTGGTGCCCGAGGAGCCGGCGTTGGGGCCCGCGTGCGTTTGTTGCGTTTGATTGGCGGTGCCGGCATCCACGCCATAGCCGGTGATGCGAATAGTGGAAGGACCAAGATTCTGCACAACCGTGAAAGAAGCGCCTTGCGCTTGAATCGGCTGCAAACCGGTTTGCGAATTGTTTGCGACTTGGAAAATGCCCCAATCATTGCCAGTGCCGCCGTTCACAAACTGCCAGGTGCTTTGGTTGATGGAGTATTGATCTTGCGGCCCGGGGTGTTGAATCGTGCCGTTCGAAAGAGAAGGCGGAACGTTGAATTCCAAAATGCTGGCCGAGCTGCCGATGCAATGGCCCGCAGTCAAATACTTTCCGCTCGAAGCGATCCAGCCGGTGCAGCCGACGTTGACGATGCGGCCCGAAGCCGGATGATTCGAGGGCACGCGATCATCCGTCGTGCCGCATTGGCTTTCTATCTGCGAGAGTGGTCCGCCCTTGGCAAGCGTACGATCACTGCCGACCCATTCACCCACCGTGACTTCTCCGGTTTCGAAGAAAACGCCTTCATCACTCGGATCGACATACAGCCGCACCTCGACGGCGTTGCCGTTGAAATACGCGCTGGTATTGTACCACTCACTCAAAGTGGTGGAATTGAGCGTCTGCGCGGCGCCATCGTATACGGAAGTGATAGTGAGGTAGCTCTTCTTGCCGAGATTGGCATTCGGAAAACTCAAGCGCAGCCAGGGCGCGTCTCCAACTGCGACGCGATGGCTTTCGGCGAGCGCAGCTCTCGTCGCGCCTTTCACGCCGTTGTGCACTTTAGAAAACCACGAATAGGCCTCTGTCCGTTGTGGAATCTCCAGCGGCTGCGCGGAAACCAGCGCTGCCCCAAGCAACAACGTTCCCAATGCAATCAGCTTGTGGATGAGTTTCATGCACTTTTCCTTTCTCTCTGCAAGAGATTGAGGTGAGGTTTGAAAAGGTTGATTAGAATACGAAGGCGGAGCAAACCCGAAAGAGGATGGCACACGGAAGCGGAACAGAACACGGGAAAATTTCTGCCTCCGCTCGAAGGCATCTGCATTGCGGTGAAGCGACAACAAGGCCAGCCTGCAGCAGAGGTTTGAAGCTCATGAAGTCCTTTCCCAAAAAGATTCGTGTTGTCAAAGCTGCGCGTATGGTTGATATGATTCTTGCGGTAAACTGCTACGTGCGTGAGATGTGGTAAAGTCGAAAACGCGGGAACCCCTTCTGCCCCAAATTTTGAAGGCTGACGATATATATTTCAGCGCAGAATGTCAAGGCGATTTTGTTTGCGCGGAAGCAATGCGTGTGATCGCGCTCGGTGTTCATGACCGTGTGGCATGGCTTCGAGCCGTGCTTTCTTTTTTCTTGTCGCTGCGCGTTCTTGAGTGCCATCTCCGCTTGTTTACCGAGGGGGCTAGTGCACCGAGGTGACTCAAAGCGCTGCGCAGATTTCAAAAAGCAAAGGCTATTCTCTCGACCATCCGAATGACATGTTTAACGAGCGCGCTTTTTTCGACCTGAATTTTGCACCAGTTTTTGCCAAAGTCTCGATTGAAGCAGCGCTGGCTGACGTCAAGATCGACCCGTTGGGTTGTGCAAAAAAAGACTGCACGATAGCTGGCTATCACCCAATGGGTGATCAATCGTCTTTAGACGACTTGCACCTTTTAGCCTGCGGTTTCAACCGCAGGCGGAGGTTGGTGTATGCACTCCTGCAAAATTCAGGTACTACGTGGGCAGACTCTAGTACGGCCCGCGAAACACGTCAAATGTACAAAAGGCCTTTTCGCGTTTTTCGTATGTTTCGTCGGCAGAAATTCCAATGTGCAAAGTAGAATTATGCTCTCGGCTCCAAGTCACCTCGCCCGAAGAGACCACCTAGGTAAACAAGCAGAGAAGAACCCTCGGTGAAGCAGCGACAAAACAAAAAAAGAAAACTCAGCATTGTGCGATAACTTTGAGACTGGTCAGAAGTGACGGCGCGACGTCCTTCACCAATAACAGAGGCATGCCGCACGGCGAAGTAGGGTAGGGGCAGGTGAAACGCAAGCCGCGGAAATCCATCTTGACTTTCCGTCGGGAGTTTTGCATATAGCGCGCGCAACTAGGCCTCGCAGCGCGGCAACAATGGCCGGCTCCAAGTGGTGCTTGTGAAATTTCGAAATACCTGTATGCAAAAGCTTTGGAGGCGAGTAAACCATGGCCCTGAAAAAGACCGACTTTTGGCTCGCGACTTTCTTGGTGGTCTATCTGCTTGTTATCGGAGTCGGAGCAACGGTGCTGCTGATTGTTAATTTTCCAACGCAGCATGAGAATGCCATCGCGTTCGCTCAAAGCGACGATGGCAAGAGCCTGCTGTTTTTTCCTTTTGGGAAGTTGCGTTCCGTTGACCAAGGCTTGCTGCTGCTTGCGTTGCTTGCGGGCATGAGCGGAAGTTTTCTGCATGCCGCACAATCTTTAAGCTCATACATTGGAAATACCGAATTCAAAATCTCGTGGGGGGCATGGTATTTTTTACGCCCATGGATAGGCGGGATTCTGGGGTTCGTCATTTATTTTGCATTCCGCGCCGGGCTAATTGCGGGAGCGGGCAGCATGAACCCGTATGGCGTAGTAGCGGTGGGGTTGATGGGAGGCTGGTTCTCCAAAACCACGACCGACAAACTTCAGGAAGTTTTCGAGACGCTATTCAAAACCGACCAAGACAAGAAGCGTTTGCACAAGTTGAGCGCAACCGCGCAGCCAGTTGTGGAGAGCATCGATCCTGCGCCGGTGCCGAGCGGCGCAACGGAGTTTTTCATTTTGGGCCGTGATTTTCAAAAGGGCGCCGTGGCATTGCTCAATGAGCAAGAGGTGCAAGCGGAATTCATTTCAGCAAAGAAACTCAAAGTATCGATTGCTCAAATTGCGCAACGGCCTGCGAGCGGAACCGAAGCTTCGATCAAAGTTAAAAACCCGGAGGGCATCGAGCCTCTGTCAGCGAGTTATAATTTGAAGTTCGAATAGCAGGGTGCGGTTGCGCACCCGTACGAAATTTATTTTTTCTTCCCCGCCTTGGGCTGGCACTGCGGACAGAAATAACTGCTCCGACCTAATTGCACGATGCGCCGAATCGTTGCGCCGCAACGATCGCACGCCTCGCCTGCGCGGTTATACACTTTGAGATACTGTTGAAAATAGCCCATCTCGCCCTCGCTGTTGTAGAAATCATTCAGCGTGGTGCCACCGCTCGCAATGGCGGTTTCCAAAACTTTGCGGATGGCTTTGGCGAGTCTTTGCCAATCGTGCAACGGCAGTTTGCCCGCAGCCTTTTCGGGATGAATGCCGGCGCGGAACAGCGCTTCGTTCGCGTAGATGTTGCCCACGCCCACGATTTTGTTTGCGTCCATCAAATAATTTTTAATCGGACGCACCAAGCCGCGCGTGCGCTCAAACAAAACTTCGGGCGCAAATTCCGCGGAGAAGGGCTCGATGCCGAGATGGCGAAAATGTTTATACTCTTCCAGCTTGCCGGGTGCGACCGCATCGACCAAGCCGAAACGGCGCGGATCGCGGAAGCGCAGCTCGTCGCCGTCCTCCAGCACGAATTGAATATGATCATGTTTCTCCAACTCGCGCCGGCCGTCGCACCACAGCAAGCGCCCGCTCATGCCGAGATGAATGACGAGGTGCGCGTCATTCGACATGCGGCAGAGCACGTACTTCGCGCGCCGCTCGACGGCCGCGATGGTTTGCTGCATGAGCCATTTGCACAAAACTTTCGGCTGAAGCGGAAAGCGAAAGCGTGTTTCGTGAATGTGAATCGCGGAAATTTTTTTGCCGATGATCACGCGCTGCAGGCCGCGACGCACGGTTTCAACTTCAGGCAGCTCGGGCATGTTGGTCGCTCGTCCTAGTGAAGTAAGTCGGTGTTTGCAAAATTTTCGTTCTCTTGTTTGTCGTCGTTTCGTTGGCGAGGCGGGACTTGTATTGCAGGGGTGCGCGGGGAACTTGGAAACATGCGCGTGGCATTTTACGGGGTTGACGCGTTCTCGAATGGCATGCCGAAAATGTCCGTGCCTTCTTGCTTGGCTGCTTGCACCAGTTCTTCCCACACGGCATAGGTCTTTTGCGCTTCTTCTTCATCCAACACGCTGAGAGCAAAGCCCGCGTGCACGAGCGCATACTGCCCCAATTGCACCTCCGGAACGTATTCCAGACACGCCGTATTCACCGTGCCGGCGTAATCCAACCTTCCCATTTTCAAACCGTGCTGCTCGTAAATTTCGATCACTTTGCCGGGAATGGCGAGACACATTGCGCACCTCTACATGCAAATGACGACTGGAATTTTGAATTGCCGCAGCGTTGCGTGTGCGTGTGAAAGCTCGCTTCAATGTTGCGCCGCGACCAAACTTTTTAGCCAATGGAACCACGCATCCAAACCCTGCCCCGTGCGGCAGGAGACTTCAAAGACTTTTAATTCGGAGTTGATGCGCCGCGCGTTTTCCTTTACGCGCTTCATGTCAAAATCCGAAGTGCCGAGCAAGTCGATCTTGTTAATAACCATGACGGAGGACCGGCGGAACATGCCGGGATATTTGAGCGGCTTGTCATCGCCTTCGGTCGTGCTGATGAGCACCACTTTCATATCCTCGCCGAGATCGTAACTCGAGGGGCAAACCAAGTTGCCGACATTTTCAATCAAGAGCAAATCAATTTTGTCTAACGCGATTTCCGGCAAAACTCGGGTGATCATCTTGGCATCGAGATGGCAGGCGCCGCCGGTCACGATGGGTTGCACGATGGTGCCGCCCGCAGCTTTGAGGCGGTTGGCATCGTTTTCCGTTTGCACATCGCCGGCAATCAAGCCCACGCGCAACTCGTGCTTAAGCGCGCTGAGGGTTTTTTCCAGCAAGCTGGTCTTGCCCGAGCCGGGGGAGCTCACAAAATTGAGCGCCACGAGGCCGCGCTGTTTGAGCTGGCCGCGAATATCCGCGGCCAGCTTGTCGTTTTCCGACAGGACTTTTTTTTCAACGGAAATTTTTTCAGTCACGCCTGTCTCCTAAATCGCAATGCGCCTTGCGAAGAATACATGCGGGCGTAGCGGCCGTGCAGGTCTTTGCGTGAATTCGAATTTCTCTGCAACGCGGCAAAGCGCGCGCGCCAAGTGCGCTCGTGCAACAACGGCAGCGCGGCGCTCGCGCGTCAAAGTTGCAACAGCACCACACAAAGCAAAACAACGAATCCCATAATCATATTGATGATAGCCAGCACCTTCAGCCGGTTCTGCAATGCGATGAACGCGGGCGACGGCGCTTCTTGCGGCTTGGGCGCCAACGCGCCGAGCTTGGGAACGATGACCATGCTGATCACAATGCCGATGATGATCATCGTTAAAACCACGACATGCTTGACGGTGAGCGTCAGGCTGTAATCGGCGGAGACGTCGAACAGCATGCCCTCCGGTGTTTTATAAAAGCCCGTGAGCAGCAGAATCACAATGCTGCCCCACGCAAAGAGCGCGAAGCGCTTGGACGCCGCGCCCATGAGCTTGCCGCGTTCGGGCGGGGACAACACCGGCATTGCCGGCATGAGCACCAAATTGATGTAAATCATTCCGCCGATCCAAGTAACCGTTGCCAGCAAATGCAAAAAATCAACTAAGACTTGGAACATCATAGTTCATACCTCCTCGGATAAAGCGCCGTGCAATCCCACCGGTAACGCGGCACGACAGCGAGCACGTGAGCCGTGCAAGTAACGAGTCGAAAATGCCGCATCGTGCCCGCTTGACGGTGGGTTTGCACGAAGATGACTTCAAATGCAAAACCGCACGCTGGCTGCTACGCCCGCGTTTCTTCTACCTCCGCCACCTCAAGATAAGAAATTTCCAACTCTTCTCCATGCGTAACTTCAATCTGGCCGGATTGGCAAAAGGGGCACATGAAAACAAAATCAACCACGCTAAATTCCCGGTCGCAACCGCGACACTTCCCCTGCACGGGCACGAATTCGATTTCGAGTTTGGTGTGAGCGAGCGGCGTAGCAATGATGATCGCATCGAAACCAAAGCGCAGCGCTTCGGGATCGACGCTGCTCAATGCGCCAATACGCACGGCGATGGCTTGCACCGGCGGCAGGTTCTTGCGCTGGATTTCCTGCAGAACCGTATCGACGATGGAAGTGGCTATCGAAAGCTCATGCACGGTATTATTCTGCCAAAAGTGAAGTCTTTGCTTTAGAAGCAAAATCTTTGTAAGCGGATTCTACTGTGAGCGGAGACCGCCTTTGCTTTATCCGCTTACAGAAAGCTTTTGGGCTGCATCCCTTGTTACGATTGGAATTTTTTTCTATGAAACCCTTATCGTTACGGCGAAGGAAGCTGAAAGGAAATAGGGAATACCTCAAACGATGATTGCCTTTTTTAAAAAAACCACATTCAAGACGTCTGACATGGAATTCCGATGCGTGGCATACAATAGCAGCAAACGATGAACGATTTCGTGAAATGGTCCACTGAATGTTTGCATGCGCGAATCTTTGGTACGTAGCAAGCAGATTAGATTCATGCTATAATTTCTAATAAT
>JABWAN010000110.1 GCA_013361015.1 Candidatus Zhuqueibacterota bacterium
CTGGGCGACAAAGAGCTGCGCGGCATCGGCGGCACGCGCAACTGCGATTGGTTCCTTTCCGATTCCGCGATTCTGCTCGACACCGCCGGGCGCTACATCACCGAGGATGACGACCGCGAAGAGTGGCTCACTTTCCTCGACACGCTCAAAAAGCACCGCCGCCGCATGCCGATCAATGGTGTGATCATCGGTTTCAGCATGCAGGATTTGCTCAATGCCACGCCGGAGGAAATGGAGTGGCACGCAGACAACATTCGCAAACGCATCGATGAGCTGATGCAACGCCTGGGCATTCGTTTTCCGGTGTATATGGTTTTCACCAAGTGCGACCTGCTGGACGGCTTCGTGGATTTTTTTGAAACGCTCAACCGCGAGGGGCGCGAGCAGATTTGGGGCGCCACCTACACGAAGGAGCAATATGAAAGCGAAAACCCGGCGAGCGTGTTCGAAGCCGAGCTGCAAATTCTGCTCAATGAATTGCACCACAAACGCTTGGCGCGGCTGAGTGACATTCTCAAGCGCGAAAATCGCCGCAAAGTTTTTATGTTCCCCCTGCAGCTCGCCGATATGAAAGAGAAGATGGCGAGTCTCGTCGCAAGAATTTTTCAAGTTAATCCCTATCAAAAAGACAAGCCCATTTGCCGCGGCTTTTATTTCACCAGCGGCACGCAAGAAGGCCTGCCCATCGACCGCGCCATCGAAGCGATTTCGCGCGAGTTCGGCCTGCCGCCCATGCCCGCAGAATACTCCGGACCGACGGAAATCAAACAGTATTTCATCAAAGGCCTGTTGACCGACGTTATCATTCCGGATCGAGATTTCGGCGGCGGTGAAACCACCGGCGCTGCGCGCCTCAAGCGCCAAATGCGCCTCGCGATTATGGCGGGTTCGGCGTTGCTGCTGGTGCTGTTCGCGATCGGGTTGGGACTTGATTACAACAACAGCGAAGACGAGATGCTCGCTTTGCAGAAAGCCGCGAGCAACTTGCAGGAGGTCGAATGGGGTCGTTCGGATACCTCAAGTTACTTTTACCGTTTGAGCCCGTTCAGCATGCAAATCAGCGCATTAGAGCGCGGCTCTGCCGTCGGTCTAGGCATGACACGCCGCAGCACGGTGCTCGAACCCGCGTATAAAGTCTATTTTGAGAAAGCCTCGCCATTTGTGCGTGAGGTATTATTTCGCGAATTGGAGCGCCGCATGCAGCGCGCAATATCTTCCTTTTCGGAAGCGAGCCGCGATTCTACCTACGATTATCTTAAGGCATATCTGTTGCTCGGTGATCAATTTCAGCGCCTTTTCGAAAAGGAGGAGCGCCATAGAGATTATCGAAATTTTCTCGGCATCGAGTTGGGAAGATTATTGGAAGGGCGCTTCGAAGGCACGAAGAAAGAAACCGCCTTTTTCGTCGAGCATTTTGGCCCGGCTGCGGAAAAAGGTTATGCGCAAAATTTTTCCTTGGGGGACCCGCGCTATCAAAGCGTCGTTACGCGCGTGCGCAATTACCTCAACTCCTTGCCGCAAAACGAGGAGCGCCGGATTTATGAAAACCTGAAACGCCAAGTGTCGGGCGAGCCTAAAACTTTTGCCGAAGGCCCCTTCAAAGCCAGCATCGAGGTGCCGTTCGTCTTCACCAAAGAGGGCTCCAAAAAGTTTTTGGAGTTGCTCAACAGCGATTTGGAGACCGACGACAAAGAGCAATGGGTAACCGGCCGCCCAGACCAGCAAGCCGCCACCAACGGCAAAAAGCCGCAGCGCGATTTGATCTCCGCATTGAAGAAAAGATATTTTGCGGAATATCCAGAGCGCTGGGCACAGTTCGTCAAATCCGTGCAGTGCAACCCGTTCTCCAGCGCGCAAGAAGCGAGCGAACAGCTCAACAGCCTTTCGAATGAAGAGTCCTCCGCGATCATCAGCTTTTTGACATTGGTGGCGGAAGAGACTCGCTTTAAAGATTTCTTGCGCGGGGTCATGGAAGACCTTCCACTCGTCGGCGGCGGAAACGAAGGGAAGTTCGACGAGCTGTATGATTTGGTGCACGACAAGCGCAGTGAATTGGACGTTCTGCTCGGCCAACTTGCAACCATCAGCAGTGAGCTGCAGGGCATCGCGCAAGATCACAGCGGCGTTACCGCCAAAGAATACGCGAAGGACGTCATTGCGGGCAAGGCGGGGTTGGCAGTCGCGGCGACGGAAGTACGCAGGCTCAGCGCGCGTAAAAAGAGGCCGGAAACGCGTGACGCTTTGGCCGGGCTTTTCAATCCTCCGCTCAACAGCGTTTGGGAAACAGTCCGCAAAGAGGCGGGCGCATATTTGAATGCGCAATGGCAAAAGCAGGTGGGTGAACCGTTCAGCGCGCTTGCGAGTTACTATCCCTTCAACCGGAGCGGCTCGGATGCGCAGCCTGCAGACGTCGTTGCCTTCTTTGGGCCGGGAGGGCCGATGGAGAATTTTGCGAAAAATGAACTGTCGCCCTTCTTTCGCACGGACTCTTGGGAGCCGCTGCGTTGGCAGAACGAGGGCATACAACTTTCCGACGACGCACTCGGTGCCTTACGACAAGCCAAAGCGATTAGTAACGCAATCGGGGTTGGAAAGTTTGATTTCGAAGTGCAAATCCAAAAGCCGGTTTCGCGGGAGAAAATCGACAAGGTGAGCCTTGCTATCGGCGGAAATGAACAGCGTTGGGAAACGAAACGGCCTCCGGCATGGATGAAATATACCTGGCCGGGTGAGGTGCCAGCCGCAGGCGCGCTGTTGCAGCTTTGGGATGATAGGCCGCTGCAGTCCGATGAACAGGTTTGCAAAGAATGTGAGGCGGAAAAATTCAACTCTTCCTTTGGCTTGTTTCGTTGGATAAACAAAGGCCGGCTGTCACAACGCACGCGCTCCGAATATGAAGTGCATTGGGTTTTCACCAGTAAACGCGGCAAAGATGAAATCCGTTTGACGTGCTTGCTCCGGGCCAGCGGCACGACGAACCCCTTTGCGCCCGGTTTCTTCGGCTTCGGCGTGCCCGCGCAGTTGACGAACTGACTACGATCGTAAATTACACTTTACACCTTACACGTTACACGGCGTGAAGGGTAAGGTGTAATTCATTAGGAGCACCGATATATTTAGGACGTGAGACCGCTATGGCGAATTCATACTTTCCCGCAGGAGCATTCGGCAAACTGCCGCAGTTCGGAGATTTTTTCAAGCACAATGCCGGCAGCCGCGAAATGCTCGCTTTCGATCAATGGCTGCAACAGGGAATCTTCCACGCGAAAATGCAACTCAAGCAGGAGTGGGACGTGGCCTTCGACGGCGCGCCGGGCCAGCACTTCCTCTTCTATGCCGACAATCCCGAACGTTTCTTGCTCGGCGTTTTTCAGCCCAGCCATGACAAGACTGTGAGAAAGTATCCCTTTTGGGTGTCTCTTCAAATTGAACGCGCCGGTCTCGGCGAGGCTTTGGTGCCGCTCACGCCCGTAATTTTCTCCTCATTCTTCATGCAAGCACGCGCGCTCATTCAAGACGCCCGCAACGGTTTGAGCATGCCGGAAATCATTGCACATGTTGAAGCATTAAAAGTGCCCGTCACCGGCAATCTGCAAAATGAGATTCGCGGACACCGCAGCTATCTCGACGCCACGACGCTCGGCAGCTTCTGCACGAGCGTGTTCGGCAGCTTTGAAGATCAAAGAAAATATTTACTCTTTAAAAATCTAACCGACATTCTTGTACCCTTGCGCCGGCAAGACTTCAGTCGAATGAATTTAGGGTTGCGCTTTCCGCTCGGCGCAGATCCGCACGCACGAAGTCACGAAACCTGTTTTTGGCTCTACGTATGTTTGCACTTGCTGGGCAACCCGGCAATGACGCCGATTCTATTTTGGAGCGCGCCCAAGGCCGGGCAGAAAGCTTATCTCTATTTCTATTTCCGCCCGCCCTCTGCGAAAAACTTTTTGCCGCTCGTGCGCCCGGAAGTGCAGAACGACGCGATTTGCGAATTGGAGGAAGAAGGTTGGGCGAATCTGGCTACCGCGGAACAAGCGCTGGCTGCACCCATTCGCGCGTCGTTGCAAGCGCCGGGGATGAGTTTGAGCGAGTTCTTGCAGAAGCTGTGACAAGCGGAGCGGAGGCATGAGCATTGATGTAGTGGTACTGATTCTCACAGCAATTGGAGTTGTGTGGGCGATACTATGGGAAATTTACAAGTATTTTAACCCGATTCCCAAACCACCGCGCAACACTCCGATTCACGTACCCCCCGAGAAAGGAGTTGACCCTGTGATTCCCCCGCCTCCACCGACTCGGGCGAATACGCTTCGCGTGGCGCTTGCGCAGATCGATGACCACGAGAGAAACTCCGCCAACTTATTTGGCGAAGCCTTTGTCACACCGCAGAGAAGAATGAAAGGGGCATTGCAGAAACTCCATCAAGAAGTTGATGCCATACGGATAGAAAATTCTAATAAAAAGATTCTCGCTAGCCTCGATAACTTTACGGACCGCACGCTTGAGACGCTTGATCAAATTCACGCTAAAATCGATCCGGAAAAAAAGCATGATTCCCTTTGGCAAAGAATCGAAGCTACGCTGCGATTTTGCCGTACCCGGGATCGGGATGCGCACGTCATCGTGTTTCCCGAAAATAGCATTCCGCCGCGCCTTCTTCCAAAGATGAACGAGTTATGCCAAGAACTGGCGAAGGAAGGGCAACCGTTGCTCGTCGTAGCCGGAACGCATTTCTTCGAAAAAAAAGAGGAAATCGAATCTGCCTATAAAAAGATCGGACTTGCTCCAAACTATCAAGAGAGAAGAGCGTATGCGCCGGTGTTCGTTCGCGACGAAGGAGTTGAGTCCGCTTGGCGTTTGATTCCTAAAATCGCGCCTTCCAATCTTGACGAGGAAAAAGGCTATCGGTGGGAGCCTTCGGATAAAGGCTGGAAACCTATTCAGTTCATGAATCGCCGCATCGCAATTGAAATCGGCTCTGACTACCTATCTCCAAATCACCCGGCGAGTTTTCAACAAAAGCGGAAATTGAGCAAGACTTCTGTGCCTCTCATTCTCGTGCCGGCGTGCGACACAAATTTCGATGATTTCCTGAGCCAATTTCGCCCGAGTTTGTCGAAGAATTGCCGAAAGACGGTTTTCGCCAACATGGCCGAACACGGCCACTCGCTAACCTATTGCACGGATAAAAAGGCCTGCGAGACTATTCTAAAAGAGGACATTCCATTCGAAGTTGGATCTACGGTGATGTATCGCGTGCCTCCCGAATGCGAGGCGGTTCTTATTAATGAAATTCGGCTTGGCGACAAACACGGGCGAGACGAGCTTATCGCGCTCGCTCCGATTATCTGCGAAGATGATTACTCGAATTACTGCCGTTTCCATCAAAGCTATAAAAACGCTGTCGACCTCGCCGCCAAAACGAAAATCATTCAAGACTATTGTAACGCGGGATCGATAAAAGGCGACATCGCCTTAGCGAGGAAAAACCGGAACAAGGTGTTTGAAGAAAAACTCTGTGAGATTGACAAGCACAACCCAGGCTTTGATTTCACCGAGGCGAATCTCGACTTGCTTGTCGATATCGTGACGATCCCATCCCAAGCAGCCATAACGGATCGAATCGTTGGCATCATGGATGGAATTTGCAAGGCAGCCTATGTTATATTGGGCGAAGGCGCGTATCTAGACAAAAACCTAAAAGAGCCTTTGGACAGCCTCATCGACATCATTTCGGGCGAGGTGCAAAAAAACAAGGTCCGCTATCCTTTTGATGAAATGCCTGATAAGGAAAGGCGCGAAGAACCGCGTTACAAAGCAAGCCAAGAAGAAGTCGCCGAGGCGCCGAAGCCTCCAGCCGTGCCGCCGGTAGTTGTGCAGATAACTTTGGCGCCGGAGATCGCATGGCGCGGCGCTTTAGCGAGGATCATTGAAGTTTTAGGCCAGGCAGGATTGTTTCGGGAGATTAAGGCAGGGCTTGGCAGCGAAGAGTTGCCGAGCATGCAAGATTTGTTGGATGCGATCATGCGCCGGTCTAGTCGCGAACCGAGAACGGGTTCTTCTCTTGGAAGCGAAGAACGCACCGCTCTCCGAGCCCTCGGTGCTCGACGCCTCGCGCGCTTGGTAAAAGAAGCTCAAAACTCCGACAAAGCCACTGAGCTTTTTGAAGTGTATGAGTTTCTAAAACAAGTCGAGCCGTTTTTAGAAACCCTGGTGCAAAAGCCCGAGAGCAAAGCCGAAAAACCGACAAAGAAGTTTTATAGTTCGCGAGACGCTGCGGCAAGCCCGGAAGAAGAATCCTTGAAGCGCGGGTTCGAGCAACGCATCGAGAATATGGGGGCTGTCGCATATCATGCGATGAGCATGACACTTGAAGGGCTTTCGGCAGGCTCGCAACGCACAACTCGGATAGCGATCGAACGAGTCGATCGCTTCTGGCAGCAGTTCAAAACGGACATTCTTTTATCCTTTGCAAAAGCGCCGGCTCTAAGCTCGTCCGCCTTGCGAGAGCTGCGCGCGCAGTTTGAATTGATGCTTTTGGAAAACGTCGAGCTTGCAATTTGCCGCCTCGATTCCGACGCGCTTGGAAACGAAGTCAATATGGATGACCTCCTTCTTGAAGGGGGCGCTCTTCTCGAAGCCTTGGGGCGGAGCATTTTTGTCTCGGCTTTGAAGCAGAAGGAAGAAGGCAAGTTCGAGGACGAGAGTCTCGCGTTCATCGCTTTAGCGGCGACCCCAACAATCTTTCATGGGCGACACGCGCGGCAAAAGCTAAGAAAGATTTTGCAGCAAGCGCTCAAAAACCGGGCAAACGATGAGGCCTTTTTTCTTTTTCAAATTTACCTCGCTTTGATCGAGCGAGCGATTGCGGACACTGTTGCGCAAGCCCAAAAAGTGTTGAAGGCCATGCAAGAGCCAGGCGCAGAATTAGAGGCTTTGGAGCAGGCCGCCTCGCGATTGCTGAACGAGGCGATCATTCTTCATTTTCTACTGGCTTCGGTTGACGAGTTCGTGAAAGAGCATCTAAAACCGTCTTGACGCTTTTACTAAGGTTCATATCATGGAGGAAATGCAAATGCAGCAAGCCGATAGCGCGCGCAAAGTTCCGTTGACCGCGGACGTGAAAGACATCCTGCCGATCATCAAGCGTTTCATGTATTCGGAGCGGGAAGTCTTCATCCGCGAGCTCGCCTCCAACGCCATCGACGCTTTGCAGAAGCTCGAACAGCTCGCGCGCACCGGAAAAGCTTCTCTCGATGACGGAGAGCCTCTGCGGGTCGAGATCACGGTCGACCCGGCGCGCGGCACGATTACGATCGAGGACAACGGCATTGGAATGAGCAGCGAGGAGATCGTTCGATACGTCAACCAGATCGCTTTTTCAGGGGCAAAGGAATTTCTGAATCAACACAAAGATGCTGAGACGGAATTAATCGGACAATTTGGGCTTGGCTTCTATTCGAGTTTCATGGTTTCGAAACTCGTGGAGATTATAACACGGTCATGGCGGTCCGAAGCTGGCGGTTGCCACTGGAGCTGCGACGGGGGGCCCATCACCCGAATTGATGAAAAGAATCCAAGGCCTTCGCGCGGAACTTCGGTCATCTGCCACCTCGAAGACAATATGCGCGAGTTCTTGGACCCGCAACGGATCGAGCAAGTGATTCGTAGGTTTCTCGACTACGCGCCGTATCCCATTTTTCTTGCGGGCCGCCAAGTTAACGTGGTCACGGCGCCCTGGCATCTCAGCCCGGCTGAAAGGGAGGGAATGCCTAACGAGCGATACGGCGCTTTCTATGAACGCCTCAATCCCGACGAGAACCGTCCTCTCGCGTGGTTTCACGTTGAAAGCGATTTTCCGATTCAGGTTAAAGCCTTGCTCTTCATCCCCGATCGCGCTCCCAGCGCAAAAGGGAATTTGCGGATGTTCGCCACGCGAACGTTCATCACCGATCATTGCACGGAACTGCTCACCGACTGGCTAGATTTTTTGGATGGCGTGATCGATTCCCCAGACTTGCCTTTGAACGTGGCGCGCGACCGCTTTCAGCAAGATCGCAAGGTTGTCACGCTGCGGAATCACTTGGCAACGAGGACCCTAGGCTTTCTTGCGGAAATGCTCGTGAAACGGCGACGCGACTACACGGCATTTTGGGAGTGCTACGGCAGCCGCTTGAAACAGGGCTACGTGAATTGCGTGATGGATGAGCAAAAGAGCTTTTCAGAAAAGATAGAAAAACTGCTGGTCTTTCCCTCTTCGCGAAAGCCGCTCACCACTATTGCAGAGTATTTAGAACGCGCCTCCGAATCCGCGAAGCCGAGCATTCTTTATATGACCGACCCGCATGCGCAGAGAGCTCATCTCGAGCTTATGCAGAGCCGCAATCGCGAGGTGTTGTTCTTTACCGATCCCATCGATGTCGTGTTGGTTCGCATCTTGAGCGAGGTCCACTCGAAATACTCCTTTATCCGGATCGACCAAATCGGAGCCGATGAGTCTGCTAAACCCGTCAAGCCTGCCGCCGAGGCCTCGACTGGTGTGAAAGAACCGCAAGCCGCAGAAGAGATTAAAGACAAGAAAGAGGAAACCGACTGGGAGCCGCTGTCGGAGCTCTTTCGCGAGATCGCCGGCGAACGAATCAATAAAGTGTCGATCGAAGCATTGCCCTCTCGCGACCTTCCCGCGATTTTGCGCGTCACCGACGCCGGCGCGAAGCAGGATGACCTGAGCCGCTTGATGGGAGGCGAGGCGAAACACAAATGGCATCTCGTGATCAACTCGAACTGCCCTCTGATCAAAACGATGGCGCGAATCGGCCCGGGCGTTCGCGCAACCGCGATTCCCATGGGAATGGTCGGGCAAATTTGGGACAACATCCGAATCAGCTCCGGCTTGTTGAAAGGCGACGAGTTGATGGACGCGGCGAGACGAAACCACGATTTTTTGACGCAACTGGCAAATCACCTTTTTTGAGTTATACTTCTTGCGGCTTGGTTTGCGAACGTGCCGCGACATTTGTGTCGCGACAAAAAAGACGCGCGACATAAATGTCGCGGCGCAATTCTCGCCCGCAACGAGTATAGATAAACATTCGTGGCTGTGCCAACGAAAGGAGCAATAAATCATGCCAAAGAATCACACCTTCAGCGTATCAATGGAGTTCTTGCGCGAAATCGTCGCCAAGCAAACGTTTCGCGACTCCCCCGCGGCCGCGTTGCGCGAATTGATCCAAAACGCGCATGACGCGTGTATGATTCAATCCGCGATCACCAACAAAGCCGAATACTCGGTGTACATTACCCTGGACCCCGCAGAGAAGACCATTACGATTCAGGACAACGGAATCGGGATGACGCTCAGCGACATCGACGAATATCTCACCACGATCGGCAAGGGGAAAAAAGGCTCGGAGATTCTGGAAAAATTCAGCGGCATTCCTTTGGATAAACGCCGGCTCGGCAACGTGATCGGCGAGTTCGGATTTGGTTTCGTCGCGTCCTTCATTATCGCGGACAAAATCGAGTTGTGGACCCGAGCGGCGCGCGGAACCCCCAAGGGAATCTATTGCGAGTTTTCCATCGAAGACGTAGCTTACAAATGCGAGGAAATCGACCAAAACGTCGAGGTGGGAACCAAGCTGGTTTTGCACTTGAACCGCAAAACTTACGCGCGCGCTTTCAAGCCCACGGACAATCCGTTAGAAGGAAATATCTTGAGTTGGGACACAGTCGAGGCGATCATCAAAAAATACTGCATTTTCCTCGAATTTCCCATTTACGTCACTATGAAAGGCGAGCCCGCGCCGACGCCTAGCAATCACGTTGAATTGCCGTGGGAAAGCGAACAGAAGCTCAAAGAAAGAGTGCAACGTTTTTACGACTTACGGACTGGCCGCGGCAACCTCGGCGAGATTCTTCACACCATACGAATCAGCCTGTCTCGCGATCGCGGAGATGCTATTGACCTCGAAGGCGTTTTATTCATCGAAGAAGCGCCGTCCACGGCTAGTGGAACTCCCGGCAACCTCGAAATATTTGTGAAGCGAATGTGGGTGTGCGAGCGCGAGCAATCTTTGTTACCGCGCTGGGCCTCGTTTCTGCGCGGCATGATTGTGACCGCGGATCTGCGCCCGTTGCCCGGCCGGGACGCTCTCGATGTCCAGCACAACAGCTATGATCACGTCAAAAACGCTCTGCACGAGGTGATCAGCGACGCGTTTCTTGCGTTTGCGCAAAATAATCAGAA
>JABWAN010001146.1 GCA_013361015.1 Candidatus Zhuqueibacterota bacterium
AAAATGATCTTGGCGGAAACGTCGATTTGATCGAGCAAATCAAAACCCGAGGCCCCCGGCATTTGCACGTCGAGAAAAATCACTTCCGGTGCGGTGGCGTGAACTAAAGGAATGGCTTGCGCAACGTTGGCCGCCTCGCCGACCAACGCCAGCTCGGGGTGCTCGGCGAGCATCATCTTCAGCTCCGAGCGCACCAGCCATTCATCGTCGATGATCAGTGTTCTTAACGAGTTCATGCCGACACTAATCGCCCTTCCACGCGACGCTGCTGACGAGATTCGAACCGCTGCTTGAAATCTCACAAAACATTGCATTGGTATTTTGCATCAAAGCTTGCACACAAGCAAGCAGAAAATTTGGTGCGGCATAATGCCGCAGTTACGTGTGTTAACGCGGCTTTCGGCGCAGTACGGCGCCGCTTTTTTTGCTCTGGCGCTGCTCGTTCTTGCGTGTCATCTGCTTGTTTACCGAGGGGGCTAGTTGACCTGGCTGACCCAACGCGGACAAGCCGCAACTAAACAGGACACAAAAAGGAAAGCACACAAAAAATGTTTTTGCGTCCTTTCCTTTTTGTGTTCCGAAAATCTTTGCTTTTTTTGCACTGTTCAACTTTTTAGTGTCCGTCCGAAATCGCGACCCTTTGAGAAAGTGCTTCTGCAACGGCTTGGCCGTTGCATTAAAAATCTCGGAGATTCCAAGCTCCTCGAAGTTCTAGAAACCTCGGCTCAGCCGAGGTTGGAGCATTTTCGGACGGACACTTTTTAGATATTAAAGCGTTTCTCGGCGAAGCAGCGACAAAACATAAAATGTGGGCGGGCATAACAAAAGGCAGGATGAACAATTGGGCCGGAGCCTATTTCGATATTGCCGTCAATCCAGCCGTGGGAGGCGCGCCATCATCTCCAAACAGGCGCGGCTATTATGGTAGGGGCATTTCCAGAAGCCGATTTTTTCATCGTCCGGATAAGGCACGCCCTCGCGATTGACTTTCCAATACCACTCGCCGTTGACAAAATCAACGATCCGGCCTTTGATGAAATTCCACACGTTCAAATAGAGCTCAAAGTACTTTTCATGGTGCGTGCTTTCAAATGCCTGTAGTAATCCCACCAGCGCTTCCGCTTGCTGCCACCAATGCTTGTCCGTATCAAGATGCCCACTCGTGAGATTCTTCTCGTTCATCAACCCGCCATCCGCATCGAGGCCTTCGAGCGCCGCCTCCACGAGTCGCATGGAACAACCGCGCACTTCTTTGAGCAAATCTGCATCACCATAAACTTGTGCCGCTTCCTCGAGCAACCAAGAGCCTTCAATGTCGTGTCCGTATGAAACAATTGCGGAGCGGACCTGCCAGCGCTCGTCAAAAAAAAGATTAAAGTGCCCGTGTTGCACTGCGATGATGTGCTCCAGAAAGATTTGAATCAGTGCGCGCAGGGCGTCGCGCACGCGCGCCTCCGGCCACACGCGCGCCAAATTCGTATAAGCTTCGAGCACGTGCAGATGGGTATTCATGCTCTTTTTCTCATTCGCGTCCTTTTCGCTGAGACGCACATCATCGATGATCTGCCACTTTTCATCCAAAGCTTCCAAATAGCCGCCATGCTCGCGCTCGACGCAGTGCTGTTCCATCAACTCGAAAATAGTCTTGGTTTTCGCGAGCGCGTTTGCGTCACCCGTGGCGGAATAGTATTCGCTCATAGCATAGATGGCAAAGGCCAGCGCGTAGGTTTGTTTTCTGGCGTTGAGATGATGGCCG
>JABWAN010000111.1 GCA_013361015.1 Candidatus Zhuqueibacterota bacterium
TGACCGTGCATCCACATCACCGCCATCTGTTACGGGAAGTGATGTGGATGCATCACATATGAAGCAAGCCTATTCTCACCGCAAACTATGGGCCACATTCACAAACAATTCCTGTCCATTCTCCGTCATCTGACTCGGCCCGGCGTTGTAGCCCCAGAGGATAAAGCCCCGTTCACCGCGGTTTTCGCGGATGACTGGATAGTGTTCCTGGTCGCTTCGTTCACGGGCGATCAACTCCAGGCTGGCCGATGGCTTGGGGACGAAGACGCCCAGTTCGGTCAGGGGCTTGGGATAGAGCGCTACCACGGGCGCCACTGGTGGAATCGGGATGGCATAAGGCAGGTGCCAGTAGCGCAACGCGGGCGCCACGGCAAAGACCTGGTTGTTATCCGAATACCACGCATTCCCCCAGGTGATATGTAAATCAGCCAGGGTAAAGAACGCAGCGCCCCCTTCCCCCATCCCGAGGACCGGCAACGGATATTGGAGGAACTTGCCCGCCACATCCGGGGCGTGAAAGACGCCGTGAAAGCCGGTCTCCGGCCCGATGATCAAGAGGGCATAGCGGCGTGGGTCAACCGTCGCGGTCGCCCGCAGGTGGATACGATCGACGACCCAGTCGTTGCGTTCGAGCAAGCGGTCTACATCGAGCGCCGTTTCAGGGTCGCTCTCCCAGAGGTAGAGGGCGCGATGGCGCACGGTGAAGCCAACTTGGGCATAGCGGGTGAAGGGTTCACCGGCGTTGTTCTTGCCCACCGCCATCAACTTGGCGACAATGCCGCTTTGGATGTGACCGCGTACTACAAGGAAATTCGCGGCTATGTGCGCCTGCGCAATTTGGATTTTGCCAAACCGATTCCTTATGCCCTCTACACCAACGAAGACTACGGCACGGTGAAGGGCGCGTCTTTTACCTTCACGTTGCGCCGCACGAATCGCTTTGCGGGCACGGCGAATTACACGCTACAATATGCCGCGGGCACGGGCAGCGACGCGAATACCTTCTACAATATCGCGTGGCAACAAGGCCGCGATCCCACGTTTGTGGCGCCGTTGGATTTCGACCAACGCCACACCGGCTCCGTGAATGTTGACTTCCGTATGAACAAAGACGATGGCCCGACCTTCCTCGGCGGCAAACCGCTGGGCAATGTCGGATTGAACCTGCTCCTCACTTTTGGCAGCGGGCTTTCTTTCACGCCGGTGCGTGTACAAACCGAAGTCTTCAGCGGCACCGCCGGATATTTTCCCATCGGCCAAGTTGGCTCCGCCACCGGCCCGTGGACTTATCAACTGGATTTGAAGCTCGACAAAACCGTCACGATCAGCACGCTGAACTTCACCGCGTATTTGTGGGCGATCAATGTGCTGAATGCCGTGAACGCGAGCTGGGTCTATCCCGAAACCGGCGAGCCGGATAACGACGGTTATCTCGACACCGTTGCCGGACAGAATTTCGTCAACCAATGGGGACCGAATGGCGTGGCGTTGTACAAATTCCTGTTGCGCAACCCGGCCATGGTTGGTCCGCCGCGCCAGTTGCGGCTCGGCTTGCAGTTTAATCTCTGAGTTTAGGAGAGGAGATTAATTATGAGAAAAGCTTTTCATCTTTTGATTTTTCCCCTCGTTCTCGCTCTGAGTGTGCTGCTCATTCATGAGCCGGGCTACTCGGAGGAGGGCGTCGGAAAAAAAGGCCGCTCGCTAGCCAAGCCTACCGTGGTCGACGTGGAAACGGTGGACGGCAACCGCATCTTCAACTATCTGAACAATCGCGGCGCTTGGTGCTTTCACAACAACCCCGTGGGCTTCGGCATGCAATGGCCCGGGCAAAGCGGACATTCCATTGACTACGCTTCCGGCATTTGGGTCGGCGGTTTGGTCAACAATGAAATTCGCACCGCGTGCGCGGAATTCAGCTATGAATTCCAACCGGGCAACCTCAAAGCGGACGGCACGCCGGACGATGCCACCAGCCCCCGGCACCAAATTTTGAAAATCACCAAAGCGGATTTGTTGGATGAAGGCTTCAGCAATTCCGATTACGGCGCTTGGATTGATGATCTCTATCAACTCGGCGCGCCCATCAAACGGGATGCGAGCGGCAATCCAATTCTGAGCGCCACCAACAAGCGCATTCCCGATATGATCGGCGATCAAATGCTGTGGATGGTTTATAATGACGGCAATCCCGGCGACCATGCGCTGTTCGGCACGCCGCCGATCGGGTTGGAAGTGCAGAACACCATTTGGGTGTTCAATCGCCCCGATGCTTTTGGCGACATGATGTTTCTCAAATTCCTCGTCGTCAACAAAGGCGCGAATGAAGTCAAAGACACGTTCATCGGCCTGTGGTTCGATATCGACCTCGGCGATTCCAACGACGACTTGGTGATGTGCGACACCACGCTTTCACTGGCCGCGTTTTGGAACGACGGCGACGATACGGACTATCAACCGCCGCCCTCCATCGGCGCGGATTTCTTTCAAGGCCCGATCGTGCCTTCGCCCGGAGACACGGCAAACGTCTCGGGACGGAAGATTCCCGGCTACAAAAATCTCGGCATGACTTCTTTCGCGAAATACATTCGCGGCGGTCCCGTGGATACGCAAGACCCGGAGACCGCGCGGCAAGCGTACAATTTCATGTTGGGCTTCAACGGCCTGGGCAGCGAAATTGTTGATCCCATTTCCGGCAAGGTCACGAAGTTTGTCAATGTGAGCGACCCGGAAACCGGCACCGGTTGGGTTGACGGCGTCGAGCTTGAACCCTCCGATCGCCGCATGTTGATGAACACCGGCCCGTTCACGTTGGAGCGTTGGGTCGACAGCGATGGCGACGGCCTCGCGGAAGTTGGTGAGCCGGGCGTGCAAGAAATTGTTGCCGCGGTGCTCATTGCCCAAGGCACCAGCGCGAAGAACAGCGTCACGCGCTTGAAGCAAGCGGATGTGTCGGCGCAATTGGCTTATGATCTCAATTTTGCGCTGCCGCCTTCTCCGCCGATTCCCAAAGTCACGGTGCACAACTTGGATCGTGAAATATTATTGGCGTGGGAGAACGAAGTGGAGTCGTATACCGCTGAGGACAAAGTCGACGTGGATGCGGAAGGCAATCCCTCCCAATACGTTTTCCAGGGCTACAACATTTATCAAGCCGAGGCGCCCACGGTGGGGCCGAACGTGCGTGTGATAAAGCTCGCGACGTTTGACCTTGCCGACGGCATCGGCGACATCAAGGATTTCGTGTTCAGCGAGGAGTTCGGTGAAGTGGTGGAAGCCACGGTGCAGCGCGCGCCCGACACGGGCCTGCAGCGGTTTTATCGCATCACCTCCAACGCGTTGCAGGGCGGCGATCCTTTGAGCAACTGGAACACCTATTGGTTCATTGTGACGGCGTACGGTTATAATCCCATCGGTATTCCACGGATTCTCGAATCACCGTTGAGCACGATCGCGGTGCAGCCCAAGCCTCCGGCCGGCGGTTTGAAGACCAAAGCGCGCTTCAATCAAATGATTGCGGCGCTCGGTCCGGACACGACGTTCAATGCGACGCACACGAGCACCGGCAGCATGAGCGATGGTCAACTCGAAGTGTTCGTCATTGATCCGAGCCAAATCACCGGCAAAGAGTATCGCGTGGTGTTTGAAAACGTGGGAAGCCAGACCGTTTGGCACTTGGAGCGTATCGAGCCTGCCGGAGCGGTGCGAGTATTGGCGAATCAAACCAATCAAGCCGGTGATGAAAGCTATATCGTTGCCGAAGGCTTGTTGGTGAAAGCCATTGGCCCGCCGAATGACTTCAAAAGATTCTTGTGCGTGGCCAACGGCGCCGGCGCCATTGATCCTCCGGTGATGGGAGCTTTTGCTTTTAATTCCAGCGGCTTTCCGACCAGTGATGGCTTGCCGGTTGAGGACAACGTGAATGACCGGCCTCCTGCCAATCAACAAGTTGGCGGCGGGCGTTGGGGCATTCACACCGGCGACAACGGCACACGTTCCAGCTATGAAGCTTTCATCTCGCGCACCACGCGAGATGGCGCAAACTGGGGCAGAGTCATTCCATTTGATTATGAAATCCGCTTCACGGCCGCGGGCAGTGTGGCGCTCTATCCGCTCGATTTCTCCGGCGCAGCGAATCATGTCACCATCCAGGTGCCGTTTGAGTTGTGGCGTATTGGCGACAGCCGCAACACCAACACGAGCGACGACGTGCGCATGATTCCTTACATCATCGACAACAACGAGAACGGCGCGTTTGATTTGTCCGGCGTCGATCATTCCATTTCCGGCGGCGACAATGACCCGGAGACGGACTGGATATACTGGATGCTGCCCACCAATCAAACTCCGGGCGAGGCGGGCTATCAAGCCTACGTCAACGCGGTGACGACCAATCTCGCGGGCTATGAATTCGGCAGCGATTGCTCCGAGGCCATGGCGCGCATGGTGTTGGTCAATTTCAACGGCGGCAGCGTCAGCGATCCCACGTTCCCGGCCAATGTCAATCAAGCCCTGCCGGAGACCGGCACCGTTTTCAGAATCATCTCAACCAAAACGAACCAGCCGGTGGATCTCTTCACCTTCAACACCGCGGGCTTCGAAGCATTCGTGACGGCGAATGACACCAAAACCGCGGCGCAACTGGTCAACATCTTTCCGAATCCTTACTTTGGCCAGAATCGCGCGGAGGTTAACCCCGTCGATCGCTTCATGACGCTCACGCATTTGCCCGACGGCGCAGTGGTCCGCATCTTCACACTTGCGGGTGATTTGATCAGCACGATTGACGACAATACGCGCGCGGAGCAAGGCACGCTCGGCACGAACACAGCGAGATGGAATTTGCGCAACGAGTACGACGTGCCCGTGGCGAGCGGCATGTATTTCATTCATGTGGACATGGGCAGCTTGGGAACGAAAATTCTCAAAGCTGCGGTCTTCATGCCGGAAGAAAGACTGGACAAGTTTTAATGAAAGGAGTGACAAAGATGAAAGTTAATAAAGCAGTACTCATCGCCGGTGTGCTCCTGATTGCTGCCCAGGCTTTTGCCGGCACGGGAAGACGCAAAGGCACGGCGGGCGCGCAGGAGCTCCTGCTGCCGGTCGGCTCGGTGGGCACGGCGCTAGGAGGCGCCAACCTTGCTTATGTATCCGGACTCGAGGCCATTCATTGGAACCCTGCGGGGCTTTCAGCCAGCACGCATTCCGCGGAAGTCATGGTTTCGCATTTTCGTTATATCGCGGATGTGAACGTGAATTATGTTGCCGGCAATTTCAAGTCGAACGGCTTTGGCTCCCTTGCCCTGAGCATCAGATCACTTGATTTTGGCGACATTCCCGTGACCACGGAAGTCAGCCCGGACGGAACGGGAGAAATATACTCGCCCACGTTTCTCACTTTGGGCTTGACGTATTCCCGCGCCATGACCGATCGCATTCACTTCGGCACGAACGTGAAGATCATTACCGAGCGGGTCATGCGCGAGTCTGCGAACGGCTTGGCGTTTGACTTCGGTTTGCAATACACGACCGGCACGGGTCTCAATCTCGGTATCGCGCTGAAAAACATCGGCCCGAATATGACGTTCGACGGCGGCGATTTGGAAGTGTTCACGAAGGACATTTCCGGTCGCCCGGATACCGAAGGCGAGAATACGCGCTTGCCGCTGTCTTCCTTCGAACTGCCCACTTCGCTGGAAATCGGCTTGTCGTACAATCTCAAACTCGGAGAGGCGAGCAAGCTCGCGCTCATGAGCACGTTTTTCAACAACAACTTCGCGCTGGATGAATACCGTTTCGCGGGCGAATACAATTTCAACGAGCGCGTTTTCGTGCGCGGCAGCTATGTGTTGGGCTATGATGCCGACGCTGATAAAATTCGCACCTCGGATCAGGATCATTATATTTGGGGACCCTCCGTGGGCGGCGGCGTGAATTTCAACCTGGGGGAATCGCTTCTGCTTAACGTTGACTATGCCTATCGCTTCACCGAGTTATTTGCGGATAATCAATGGTTCACGCTGCGCGTGAACTTTTGAGGAGGCAGCACGGTTGGCGTAGTGACAAGAGGCCGGTCCTTTACGAAGTTTGATTGACAAGTTTGGTAGTGTGGCTCAGCCTGAACTCATCCCTACGGTCGCCCTCTTCTCAGGAAATGAAGAGAGGAGACACAGGCGCGCGGTTCTACAACTCTCCCGCACTTTTTAGTGCGGGAGAGTCAAAACATGAGTTCGGAATTGTCCATTGCCGAGTTTGCGCGTCAGACTTTGGGTGGGCCGGCCTTTTTGATTTGCGCAATCTGAGTGATCTTGGCACTGCGAAATTCCTCAGCACCAAACCGTTCGCGGTGCGGAATCATTCGCATGTTCCTTGTCGTTCTGCGCAGGTATGCTTTTCGTGGATGATTTTTACCTTTGCAATGACCGCCTCCTTGGGAGTAATTCTTATGAGAATAATTGCGACGCTCGTGTTGCTCGCGGTGACGCCAATCCAAGCGCAAATGAATGCCGCCCTCGATCTTGCTGCGTTCCGTTACGAGCAAGCACAGATTTATCTCGAAGCCTATTATGCCGTGCCGCTCTCCAATTTGAAGTTCGTCGCCACGCCCTCCGGCGCGTTGCATGCGCAGGCGCTGATTCGATTCTCCGTCTTCAAGGATGATTCTTTGTGGAAGGACGACGCGTGGAAAATGGAGAAAACTGTCGCCGCGATGGCAGATGTACAATCCGGTCAGGCCATGGTTGACCTTGTTCGCCATGTCCTCGCGCCCGGCAAATATCGTTTCGTGCTGCAAGTTGAAGACGTGCACGCGCCCGGCGCCGCACAAACTCTGCAACAAGAGCTTACTCTCACGCCGTTTTCAATTGATGCGCTCGGCTTGAGCCAGATCGAGCTGGCCGGCGCGATCAAAAATATTCCTGCCGATACCAACAATCGTTTTTATAAGAACGGCATGGAAGTGGTCCCCAAGCCCGATGCCATGTTTGGCAAAGAAGCGCCATTGCTCTACTATTATGTTGAAGCATATAATTTGGCACAAACTTTTGCCGGTGGAGTCTATTACACGCAATGCCAAATTCTGGACGCCAACCAACAGCCGGCGCCGCAGGTGAAGCCGCGTGTACAAGCGAAGAAAACGCTGGCGGCCAGCGTGGAAGTCGGCATGCTCAACGTGTCCACATTGCCTTCCGGCGTCTTCAATCTTCGCTTCGATCTGCTCGATTCCAATCGCACGGTGCGGCAATCGACGAGCAAACGATTTTATGTTTACGACCCCGAGCACGTACCCCCGGCGCAACCGGTGGTCAAGCTTGACCTCGCGCAGTTGCGGCTGGAATATAACACGATGAGTGAAGGCGAGCTGGACGAACAATTTGCGTGCGCGAAGTACTTTGCCGACAAAGAAGAGAACAAAGCCTATAAAAGCCTCAACACGCCGGAGGCAAAACGCCAGTTCCTTGCGGAATTTTGGCGGCGGCGCGATCCTTCGCCCAACACCGTCACGAACGAATTCAAGCTCGAACATCAACGCCGCGTGGCTTATGCCAATGAGCATTTGCAGAACTACACGCGCGCCGGCTGGAAAACCGATCGCGGCCGCGTGTACATCGTTTTCGGCCCTCCCAGTGACGTGGAAAGATTTCCCAATAACCCGCTCTCCTATGCTTATGAAATCTGGCACTACGATCAGATCGAAGGCGGCGTGATTTTCGTCTTCGTGCAATTACAAGGCATGGGCGAGTACGTGCAAGTCCACTCCACCAAACGCGGCGAGCCGCAAAACAAGGAGTGGGAAGAGCAAATCGAGAAATGATGACAAGGAGGCCATCATGAAGAGAATTCTCTTAATCGCACTGATGGCGAGTATTTGTTATCCACCGGCGAATGCCGATGCACAGCAAATTGATCTCAAGCAACTCACGAACGATCCGTATCAGGATGGATACGCCGCCTGGTCGCCGGATGGCAATAAGCTCGTCTTTACCAGCACGCGATCCGGCCATTGGGATATATGGACGATGGCGCTTGATCTGAAGTTGATTGCACAAAGGCCGAAAGCACTGAACGACAAGAATGATTGAAAACGGAGGTACTTGTCATGAAAAGGAGAGCAGCAAAAACGTTATGGCTGATTGCCTTCGCGGCGCTGGGGATTTTTTCCTGTGGGGAAGACACGGCCGTCAATCCTCCGGCATATACTTACGGAATACCGGAGCAAACCGGCGACGGTTGGCAAACCGCAAGCCTGGCCGAGGTGGGAATAGATCAAGAGGTCATCGGTGGCGCCATTGATCGCATCAACTACAAACTCTACAAAGAGGTCCACGGCATTCTGATTGTCAAAGCCGGCAAGCTGGTTTTCGAAGAATATTTTCCCGGGCAGTCGCCTGAAGGCAACTTTACGAAATTTGAGAGGAATACACGGCATTCCCTGGCTTCGGTTACGAAAAGCTTCACCTCGGCACTGGTTGGCATCGCCCTCGATCGTGGGATGATTCAAGATGTTCATGCAAAAGTGTTCTCATTTTTCCCTAACTATGCGGATTTGCGCACTGCTGAAAAAGACAAAATCACGTTGGAGCATTTGCTCACGATGTCCGCCGGCTTGGAATGGGATGAATGGTCCTTCCCATATACTGATTCTCGCAACTCCCATTTCAGCATGAACAACAGCAGCAAGGGAAGCGGTGTGGCTTTCATGGAATGTTCGATGATTGGGTGCCGTAATGATAATCGGTAGAGCACAACGCCGTAGAGCGACAAACCAGCTTTCTGCTGTAAGTCCTATGACAATAATTTTGCGCTTTATTTTATCCACTGGAAGAGGGGATCGTTGACCTCGGCAACCAAGGTGGGTTGTGCGCCAGGGGTCAGAGTCCAGAGATAGAGTAAGGGCGTCTCACCACGGGCGCGACCGGTGACATAGCCCAACAAAGCGCCGGTCGGACTCCAACGGTAGCTCACACTCTCGCTAGCCACAACCTCGGCTTGACCACTCGCCACCTCCAGCAGCCACAGCATCTGCCCCTGGCGCTCAGCCGCCGTCGTCAGATAGGCCAGCCACTTGCCGTCCGCCGACCAACTGGGCGCTTCGCCCACCACCGCACTCACCTGGGTCACTGTCCGCCCCTGGCTGTCCAGCCGATGGAGTCCCTGAGCCGAACTCACCACCAGCGACCGCCCATCCGCTGACCACGCCCCTCCCCAACTGTCAAAGTGCGTCAACTGCTGCAAGCCACTGCCATCCACCCCGATCCGATAGACCCGCCGCTCCTGCCCCTGCCACAAGTCGAAAAGCAGCACCTGCCCATCCGGCGACCACGCATAGTGACTCACCCCTGTCGTCACCGCCCCAGGCAGATAGGACTCTTCGCCACTCGCCACCACATACACGCCGATCCGCTGGCTCGCCCCAGCGCCCACCAGATACGCCACCCGGCTCCCATCCGGCGACCAACTCAACGCAGCTTTCGCTTCGCCATCGTGCGTCACCGTCTGCTGCTGACCACTCCCCAGCGCCAGCAGATGCACTTCGTGATCCACACCCAGGTACGCCACCTGCTGGCTTGCCGTACTCCCCACTGCACCCCGACCGCTGATCCCCAATCCCTTCGGCTGGCTACCCCCATGCCCACCTACATACACGGTAGGTGTACCGCTTTCACCAACGGCAAAGAGCAGATCAGTAGTTTGTAAATCATGCAGCGAACGGGCAAAGAAGGAAGGCAGGGTAAACCTTGGCAATGCCGGCAAGGCTGTGAATGTCGGCACAGTAGCGACGATAGCACCCACCAACAGCATGGCTAAGATAGCGATTAAAACGCCAGTCAGCCAGCGCTTGGGCAGATGAGGTTGGAGCCTGGCATGGAGACGGCGTTGCCTGGCGGCACCGATCTGAAGCCGCAGCTCAACATGAGTGAGCATACCATCCAAATTCACCTCGAGCCAGGCGCGATGGGTCGAATTCGACGCCAGGCGCTGTGTATCAATCGATATTTCATAATTAACCGGAAAAGGTCGATCCGTATAGGCCGCTTTCCCTTTAGAAATGCGGAACGGACTATGGCTCTCACGACAGCGTACCTGTAAGTTTGTTCCTGGGCCGCCAAGGTTGCCAATTTGCAGCAGTAGAGTCCGTTTGTCGCCACGCTGCACCAGCCCAAAATCGAGAAGCGGAGGATAAGCGACTGGCTGCGGTGCAACCGCCATGACGTCTCCGGCGTCTCGGCCGCCACGTGC
>JABWAN010000112.1 GCA_013361015.1 Candidatus Zhuqueibacterota bacterium
CGCGCCACGTTGGCGGTTTACAATATACTCGGGCGCCGAGTGCGCACGCTAGTGGACGGCGTGCAAGCGGCGGGTGAGCAGCGCGTGACGTGGGATGGACGTGACGATGAAGGCGCTGCTGTGACGAGCGGTATTTATTTCTACCGTCTCGAAGCCAACGGCTTGACGCAGACGCGTAAACTCACGCTGATGCGCTGACCGACCCCCCACACCACACTCACAGCCCCAAGGGCACGGCATTCTGCTGTGCCCTTTTTAATTTGTCTCCGTCCGAAATCGCGACCTTTTGCGAAAGAGCATTTTCAGATGGACACTATTCATGCGGAATACCCATGAGATTGCTGCCCCCAAAATGCAGAGGCCGTAACCGCGCAAGCGGTTACGGCCTCGTGCCCAACTCTTGAACGAAGGTGAATTGCTAATGCTTTGCGACGTTTGCGAGTTGCCCGGCTTTATCCAACACCGCCCGCTCCAATTGCGCTTTGTAGGTTTTGATGCGCGCGCGCACTTCCGGAAATTTCACGCCGAGAATTTGCGCGGCGAGAATGCCGGCGTTCTTGGCATTGTTGATCGCGACGGTCGCGACCGGCACACCGGACGGCATTTGCACGATAGAGAGCAACGAGTCCAATCCTTCCAAAGCCGCGGCTTTCACCGGAACACCGATGACGGGCAGCGGTGTGAGCGCGGCCACAACGCCCGGCAAATGCGCCGCGCCGCCCGCGCCGGCAATAACCACTTCCAAGCCTCGCTCTTCCGCGGTGCGCGCGTATTGAAACGCATGCTCCGGTGTGCGATGCGCCGAAACAATGGACATCTCGCATGCGACGCCGAGTTCTTGCAAAACTTCCGCGGCGCTTTTCATGATCGGCAAATCGGAATCGCTGCCCATGATGATGCCGACAATAGGTTTCGCCATACTTGCTCCTCTTTTCCAAAACTCCACGACTTCCGCTCTCCTTTTACGCCAGCCGCATGCTTTCCAAACGCTCGATTCTCTTTTCCATGGGCGGATGAGTGCTGAACAAGCTCGCAATGCCGCCGCCGGTCAACGGGCTGACGATGAACATGTGCGCCGTCGCGGGGTTGGCTTGCATGGGCAGTTGTTGAACCCCGGTTTGCAAGCGGCGCAGCGCGCTGGCAAGAAAGCGTGGATTGCCGGCGATGCGCGCGCCACCTTCGTCGGCAAGGTATTCGCGCGAGCGGCTCACGGCCATTTGGATCAACATCGCCGCGATGGGGGCGACGATGATCATCACCAAGCCGCCGATCAAACCGCCGCCTTCGTCGTCATCGCTGCTGCGGCCGCCGAATATCATGGACCATTGCGCCATGTTCGCGAGCATGCTGATCGCGCCCGCAATGGTTGCGGCAATGGTGCCGATGAGAATGTCACGATGCTTGACGTGGGCCAGCTCATGGCCAATAACGCCGGAAAGCTCGTCGCGGCTCAGCAGTCGTGTGATGCCTTCGGTAACGGCCACCGCCGCGTGTTCGGGATCGCGGCCCGTCGCAAAAGCGTTTGGCTGCGCCTCCGGAATGAGATAGACCTTGGGCATGGGCAAATTCGCGCGCGTGGCGAGCGTGCGCACCAAACTGTATAAGTCCGACGAGGGGCTGACTTCCTGCGCGCGATACATGCGCAGCACGATCTTGTCGCTGAACCAGTAGCTGCCCAAATTCATGACCAGCGCGATCGCAAAGGCGATGAACATGCCGTTGCGGCCGCCAATAGCGCCGCCGACAAAAACCAGCAAAGCCGTTAATGCGGCGAGCAGCACAAAAGTTCGCATCGTATTCATGTGCACCTCTCACTTCGTGGGATTGAAATTTTTCTCTGGGATCACATGGCGGACTCAAAAACGCGCAAGAATGTACAGGGGCAGACGCAATTATCCAACTTAAATTTTGGCAGGGTGGGCAAACGGTGGGAGAATGCTGTTGTGCAATGGTTACTTTCAGGTAATGCCGTAGTTATTGGTGAAGAACGTCGCACGGTCACTTCGGAATGGCCTTGCGGTTCATCGCATAATGCTAGGTTTGGTTTTTTATGTTCTGTCGCTGCTGCACCGAGGTGCATTCTTCGCTTGTTTACCTGGGTGGTCTCTCCGAGCGAGGTGGCTTGGAGCCGGGAGCATGAGCGCGCGCTTGTGCTGTTTGCAGTCCGCGCAGCGCTTTCATATCTAAAAAGTTGAATCACCGCAAAAAGCAAAAATTTTCGGGACCCAAAAATGAAACGACACAAAATGTCTTATTGTGGGTTCTTATTTTTGTGTCCTCTTCGGTTGCGGCTCGTCCGCCTTATGTCACCTCGGTGCACTAGCCCCCTCGGTAAACAAGCGGAGATGGCTCGCAAGAACGAGCAGCGACAAACCAAAAAAGAAAATTTAGTTATCACTCCGAGTCTCGTACGTGGGACGCGGAATCTTTCTCCGTTGAGTGAGTGGGTTGCGCTTTGGATTCCTCCTCGTTTGCGCCACGGCATGACAACCGCGAATTTGGAGACAGGCTCTAAGCGGAGGGCGCTGACTTCTCAAGCGCGAGCTCTTCGAGATAGGCGCGCAGCAACTCGCCCACGCTCCAAGCTTGCGCCATACAACCGCGCGGCGCATGCGGCGGCTCGGCGTCGAAGATTTCCGAGACGGTGCCGAGGCCCGCATCGAGCAAATGCGGCTTGAGGCGGTCGATGACCTGTCGCGCGCGCTGCCGGCCCGCCTCTCCTTCGACACGAATCAGTGCAGTGATGAAAGGCCCGAGCAGCCAGCTCCACACCGTGCCTTGATGATACGCGCTGTCGCGCGACCATTGATCGCCGCCGTAGTGCGTGCGATAGCCGGGTTCGTTCGCAGCCAAGCTGCGTAAGCCCACGGGCGTGTAGAGTTGCTCCTCAACGATCTTCAAAACCTGTTGGGCTTTCCTTCCTTCCAGCAAAGGAAACGGCAAGCTGAGTGCAAAGATTTGATTGGGACGTATCGCCGCGCCGTCCCGGTTTTCGTTTGAGGCGCTCGATAAGGAAAGTCGAGACTCGCCCTCAAGGTAATCATATAACGCGCCCGCGGATTCATTCCAAAAAACTTCGTTGAATTTCGCCTGCACTTGTTTCGCGCGATGGGTGAAACTCTCCGCTTCGCCGGCATTGCCGAAACGGCGCGCAAGCTCGGCATAGATCGCCAGCGCATTGTACCACAGCGCGTTGATCTCCACGGCCTTGCCCGAGCGCGGCGTCACTACCCAATCGCCGACCTTTGCATCCATCCACGTGAGCTGCACGCCCGGCGCGCCGGCGTATAACAAGCCGTCCGTATCGACGTGAATGTTGTAGCGCGTGCCGCGTTCGTGCCATGAGATAATGTCGCGCAGAGTGGGCATAAGCTCTTCGCGCACGAACGCAACGTCGTTCGTGTACTCCAAATATTTATAAATGGCGACGAAGAACCACAGCGTTGCGTCCACGGTATTGTATTCCGGCTGCTCGCCCGCATCGGGAAAGCGATTGGGCAGCATGCCTTGACTCGTGCTTTGCGCGAAGGCACGCAGAATCTTTCGGGCGTCTTCAAAGCGACCGGTGCTCAAGCAAATGCCGGGCAGCGCGATCATGGTGTCGCGGCCCCAATCTGAAAACCAGTGATAGCCGGCGATGATGGTGCGCAAATTCTCGCCGCGCCGCACGATGAATTGATCCGCAGCCAGCGTCAGGGTTTTGGCAAACGCATCTATGCTGATTGCTGCAGAGCAAAGTTTTTCGCGGCGCAGCTTTTCGGCGTGAAAGAGCTGAAAAGCGTCGCGGCCGGTGGGATCATGAAGCGAGGCGATGACCCCAAATCGATCGCCGGCTTGCAGCGTGCGCTTGAATGTGCCGTAAGTAAACAAGTCTTCATGCGCGTCCAGTCCGCGATATTGTTCAAGGCGATATTCGAAGTTGTAGTACCATTCCGGTTGCGCAGAGAAGGAAAACTCGGGAACGGAAAGAAACAACTCCGGTGTGCCGGCGTACGGCTGCGCGCGAAAGAGGCCGTGCTCAAACCGCGCTTCGCGCCGAATAGCGTCATTCGCATGTGCCATGCTGTGATAATCGCGGTAAGCGATAAAGGGACGCAATTCCATCTCGAAAGTAGAAGGCGCGTGCAGCACTTCATACAAGATGAGCGTGGTATTTTCGCCGTTGCTAGCCGCGATGGTTTTGCGCACACGCACGCCCTGCGCTTCGTATTCAAACACCGGAAACAAGTCGCGCGTGAACGAATCGAGATATTCAAACCCGCGCGGGTGCACCGCGCCCGGATAGCGATTGCAGCTCAATTCAAAGCGCTGGTTGTTGATGAGAAGAGCCTCCTCCAGCTTGGAAAGCAAAACCATTCTGCCCACGGGCGGATGGAGGGCGGCCACGAGCAAGCCGTGATAGCGTCGCGTGTGCGCGCCGGCGAGTGTGGAACTGGCCCATCCGCCGAGGCCATTGGTTTCCAACCATTCGCGGCGCAGCGCTTCGTCAAAATTTTGTGTGAGGGTTTTATCGAATGAGATCGGCATAGTGATAACCTGTAATTGATCATGTTTCGCCGGGGCTTGCGTTGTCGCGTGCTCCGCCGTGACAGTGTGATAGATCTTGATCAGCTCAGTTTTGCACTAACGCTGCTGTTTGCGCGCGCCGTGTTTTGGGGTACGCGTAGCGTTGCATACTTTTGATCTGCAAAAGTTGCCCAACGGCGTGCGCGAGGCGTTCGCCACGTTCGTCCTTGTATACGAATTGATCCGCCATCCAACTGCGAAAATCTTGCATGAGACCGGGCGAGCTGGATTGGAAGAGAATTTTAATACCGCGCCAGCGCTCGGCAAAGGCTGCCAGCTCTTCCAAGCGCTGGTAATCAAGATCGAGAATCATAAGATCAATGGCAACGTCATGCAGTGTTGCGATGATTTCAGTCAAATGCTGCGCGGACCATACGCGGTGTCCCTGGCTTTGCAGTTCGTTGCGCAATTGTTTGTGGCGCTGCGGATCGGATTCGTTGAGCAGGATTGTTGCCATAACTTTTTTCCTGGTTTGTGATGAAAAAAAATGCTGCGCACGCTCTCACTCGCCCCTCGAACCCGTCGAAAAGCGAGCAGAGCGCGCGCAGCAGATGGAATGTATGTGAAATGTGATTGCGAAAATTGGTCGGTGCGAGAGGGAGAACCTTACAGGAGGGCAGCGGCCTGCCAGGCGGTTAAAACCTGGCAGGTCTTCATCATTAGAAGTTCCGATTCAAGCGAAAGCTGATGACCACGTCTTCGCCGCCTTGATCCGTGCGTTTGGCAAAGTTGAGGCGTACACGACCGTCTTCATCCGTGAGGCCAATGCCGACGTCGGTTTTGAGCTTGTCGAATGTGAAATAGTCAAATGAGGAAGTGACTGTACTGCGATCCTCGGCAAACCATGTTAACCCGGCGTCCGCGAAGAGGATGAGATTCAATTCACCCACGAGCGGAATGTCGCCAAGACGGCTGCGCCGGGCATCGATACGATACTCCACGTTGCCGAGCAGCATGCGATCGCCGGTGAATGATTTAAGGCGATAGCCCGGCAAAGTCGAAATTCCGCCGAGATCGAAGAGAAATTGTGGCGGCAGGAAACCGCGGCCCGAGCCGGCGCGCAAGCGCACGTCGAAGTTTCTGCCTTCTCCCATGGGTTGATAGCGGCGAATATCTACGATGACACGATCAAAATCATAGTCGCCGTCCACAACCTCGCCTTCGATATCCGGCCGGCCGAGTTCGGCATCCACCTGGATGTGCCAGCCGCGATCGGGATGCAATTTGTGATTGCGCGTATCCCACACACCTTGCGCGAAGTAGCTGGTGAGCAGGCCATCGTGAATGAGCGGGTTCGCCCGAAATTTTTTGCGATTGACGAAGAGCGACCAATCGGTTTCACTCGGCAATGAAAGCAAATCTTCACGGCGATAGCCGGCGGTGAGCTTGGCATTTTCCGACAGGCGTTGGCTGAAATAAGCGCTGAAGCCGTCGCGGCGATAATAATCGCGGAAGTCTTCATTGATGAACAAGGCGGCAACGCTGTTTTCATCTTCCGGAATGATCCATTCATCTTCGCTCGCGGTGTAATCGTGCGCCTCAATCCCGAGGAGCGAACGCCAATCTTCTCCGATATACACTTCGCCGCCGATTTGGTATTGCCAGCGCTTACTTGCAAAGGCATGGCCGCCAAAGCCGTAGATTTCAAATCCGGAGTTTTTCAGATAACGCGGCGGAAGTGCGAGGCCCAGGAATATGCCGTCTACGCGATTGTAGTGCGCCTTGCCTTCGAGGTTAGGCACGTGGCGTTTGCGATAGCTTCTCCAGCTACGCGACCAATCTCGACTAGAGCGTTGCCCTTGCGAAAGCGAGCGCGGCGAGGCCTCGATTTGGTCACCCAACACGTGGCTGTCGCGTTCACGGTCAATATGACCGCCGATGCAAACCACGTCGCCCTCGATCACCGCGGTTTCACGCAGCTTCACGTTGCCGCAAAGGACGAGCACCGTGCCCACGACTTTTCCGGCAATCGTCACATCGCCTTCCGACACCACAAGATGCCCGTCTTGCGTAAGTTCCGCGCCCAATTCGAAATCACCCGTGAAGCGCGAAATGCTGAGGTGGTCGCGCTTTTTGAGATACATTCTTTCCGCGCGTTCTTGCAGTTTTTCGCTGCAATCGCGGTCGCCGCGCATCTTTTCGCCGCCCGTTTCATACGGCTCGCGCCACGTTACTTGACCGTGCGCCTCCGTGGAAAGCAGAAGGCTCATGATGAGCAGGAGCGAAACGATGACGATGACAAAAAAGAGAAATTGTCTGAGCATGGCGCGATTGGTGACGGTTTCTAACATGACTTCCTCCTATTCCAAAGACGGTAACGATAAACAGGTACAGGCACGTTTTCACGAGCAATGTGTTTGACTTTCCACACTGCCTTTCACAAGCCTTGTGCCAACCAAACCGCGCATGCGCTCTGCGAGTGCAGCGCTTCGCAGAAACATAAGTATGTAGAAAATCAAAAGAGTGATAGGTAGCCGGGGAAGGGTTCGTCAGCGCGTGCGCGTGAAAGAGTGGGTGCAAACGCCACAGATGTGCTGGACGGATGTTGTAGATTCACACAGCAAGAGTTCAGGCGACCGATTGTTCGAACCTGAACGGGAAATCTCCTGCTGCAAAAAACTGAGACAATGGGCCTCGATAAAATGACGAGTGGGGGCCAGATTATGGGAGTATTAAAAAATTTTTATGCCTGCTTTAAATCTAGTGCGGCGCTCGACATATCTGCGCGCTGCATGCGCCAAACGAAAAGAGTTTTGCGTGCACGCACGGCGCTTGCTACGTAATCATGTTTTCAAATCTCGAAGTCACCTCTCATCTCTCCATCATAAAACTTCTTGCGCAAGCCAGCACGAATGCGAAGTTCGAGCTAAGGAAAGCGGTTTTGTCAAAATTCGAATTACAGGAGATCGAGTTTATGGGCCGGCGGTTGTTGTTTGGTATGCTGAATGTGGTGCTGTATGCCGAAGTTGCACTTGCCTCTTTACCCTCAAACCCTCAAGCACCAGGCCAGGCCCAAGCGCCTGCGCATGTGGATTCGCTGCGCCGGGCCTTGGGCCTCACGCCGGACGTAAAATTGGAATGGCGCACGAGCATGAGCGGTTTTGATACGCTCAAGCTCGTGGACAATTTTAACCGCGATTATGTTGGCGATTCATGGGACTATGACAGCCGCTATTGGGAAGTGAAAGACGGCGAGCTTGTGCTAAACGCCAACGCCACCAGCGAGTGGCGGTATTTGGCAACGTTCAAGCCGATCTTCAATCATGGTGACCGCCAGATCGTGGCCGTCTCCTATCGTTGGGGCAAAAAGGCCGATGCTGTCGGCATTGGCGAAGGCGCGCACGCGTTGATGCTCGACAAGCCCACGAAAGACGCCAGCGGTTACTGGCTCTGGCGCCGCACGAATCAGGAACGCGTGTTTCTTTACGCCATTAAAGACGGCAACTGGGAATACTGGCCCGACAGTTCGAAGGCCTATGAAATCGCGCAGTCACACACGCCGTTGCCCAAAGCCGGCGACGTGATCAACGCCGTGATTCGCAATGAACCCACGGCGGTGTTTTTCGATTATTACATTAACGATAAGTGGGACGCGACCCTGCAAGATACTTCCAGGGAGTTTGGAAAGAACGTGGAATGGTACACCGGCGTGTTCATTCACGGCCAACAACTCAACAACCAAGTTGATGACTTCACGGTGAAATGGCTGCAGCGCGATGCGATCGAGCCCGCGCGGGTTACGGATTTACGTGCAAGCGACAGCACGAAGAACAGCGTCCAGTTGGAGTGGACGATGACCGGCGATAATCAACTCGAAGGCCAGGCCGATCATTTGGAAATTCGCTATTCCACTGCGCCAATCAATGCGTTCAACTTCTCTTCCGCCAAACTTGCGGCCAATATCCCTGCGCCCGCGCCGCCGGGAACGAAACAGCGATTCTCAGTGACCGGTTTGCAATTGAGCACGAAGTATTATTTTGCCATGCGCGTGTACGATGAATCGGACAATGTGAGTTTGCTGTCGAATGTCGCGCAGTGCAACACCAAAGCCGAGAGCATTGCGCAAAAATTCCAACTGGTGAGCGGTTGTGGGCAATCCGGCATCGTGGGGCAGGCGTTGCCGAACCCTATCATCGTCGAAGTGCTGGATCAATACGGTTTGGGTTTCAAGGGCAAAGTCGTCAAGTTTGTTGTCACCGCGGGAGGCGGCAAAGTACAAGGCAAAGATAGTATTGCAGTCACCACCGGTTCCGACGGTCGTGCCGCCACGCCGTGGACGATGGGAGCACTTCCCGGTTTGAATCAAATGACAATGCGCTGCGCAGGATTGAGCGGCGCAACGTTGCAATGTCAAGCCAATGGGACATCCGGCATGCCCGCGAGCATAAGCTTGGATTCGTGGCCGAACAATCTTTATCCGATCAACACCACGACGGAATTGCCCAGCCTCAAGGTGGCGGACGCGTTGGGCAATGGCGTGCCCGGCGTTCTCGTACAATTCAATCTCGCGACCGGCGGCGGCTCCTTTGTGAATGGACAACCGCCCGATCAAAAAACTTTCACCGACACCACCGACGCTTTCGGTGTGACGCGCGCGCGCTTCAACACGAGCACAGCGTATGGCGACACTTCCAAAATCATTATGGCGATTCCGGCGAACAACGCGCTGCAGGCTTCGCTCAAAGTGATTGCCGCACCTCCGGAGACTTTACGCACCATCAGCGGGAATGAGCAATCCGCGCTTGCAGGCAAAACGTTGCCGCAACCTCTCAAGGTGCGAATTCTCGACGCGACCGGCGTGCCGGCAAAACAATACAGCGTGACTTTCAGCGTGCTCTCCGGCGGCGGAACAATGGCTTTATGCGCTGGTGGAAGACCTGCCCGCCCGATGTCATCTTTTTATCATCAGTCGGGTGCTGCCCGATTTACCCCTGGTGGAAATGATTGCCCGACGGGAAATTCTGGCATTTGGGCAGGAAAAATTGAGCTTTTCTCCGGCGGAAGTTGAAGGGCTTGCCCGTCAGATGGGCAATAAGCTCCTTCCCAGAACTCAAATGGACGCGCTGGAAGGCTGGCCTGCCGGAGTCATTCTGGCGCTGCACCCCCCTCTACCCGCCGAAGTGGAAGAATCGCTGCATGGAAAAGGGCCGGAAGCGCTGTTTAATGTGCTTGCCAGTTCGATGTTAGCTTTTCAACTACCGGACATTCGGAACTTTTTGCTGGTTTCGTCGGTGCTGGCTCAGGTGACGCCGGAAGTATGCAGCAAAGCGCTGGGCATCCCCAACAGCCATGAACTGCTGGCCTCCGTTTTAAATCAGCATCTGTTTGCTTCACGGGTGGCAGGTGGCATTACTTATCATCAGCTTTTCCGGGATTTTTTGCAGAACACCCTGAAACAATCGTCGCCGGAACAGTATTCCCGCCTGCATTTGAGCGCGGCACGCTGGTTTCAGGCGAATGAGCAGTTAGAAACCGCTTTTAACCATTATCTGGCCGCTGGCGCTCCTGAATATGCGGCGGAAATTGCCGAATTTGTCGCCCAGGATTATTTTGTACAGGGGAAAGTAGAAACCCTGCTCGAATGGAAAGAACGGCTTCTCCCGCATCCTTTCCCCATTCCTAATTTACTCCATAAGTGCGCCATTGTTCA
>JABWAN010001147.1 GCA_013361015.1 Candidatus Zhuqueibacterota bacterium
GCAATTCACGATAATCACCGTAGACGGCGCAAGCCTTATAGTCGCCATTAGCAGCACGCACACCATAATGGGCTTCGACCAGTCCCTTCGCCGCTTGCGCGCGTCTGGCGTCCACATCGCAAACCGCAAGCACTTGCACTTCTTTGAAGCCGATAAAATCTTGCAGATTGGCACGCCCCATGCGGCCCACACCGATGCAGCCGAGGGTGATGCGGCGGCTCGGCGCGTTATTGCTTAGAGCCGAGGCTGAAACGATTGTCGGGCATGCGAGCAGGCAACTCGCAGCGAAAGTTTTCTGCAGAAACGCACGCCGCGAGAGGTTTGAGGTTGAGACGTGGCTAGTCATCGTCGTAATCACTCGCCGAAGGCAAAGCGCAGAGAGTGAATTGGGAAGGAGCTAGTGCTGTTTACTAGTCCGGGCGCAATTGGTTTACACGTCGCGCTCTTTGTATCAGAAGAGTGCATGATAATAGCCGCTTCCGCTACGAATTGCAAGAATTATCTCTCCTCAAGAATGGCTGCTGCCCGCGCGATAGTGCGTGAGCGTGATTAAATACAAATGCAGAATCAAAACAAGCGTTAAGAAGAATGCGCCGTAGCGATGCCATTGCAAAAGCGCATGCTGGCCTTCGGTGCCGAACCAGGGATACATCATGAGCACGACGGACATGACCACCGGTACGGTCAAGAGTAGCAGCAACCAGAATGAGGTTTTCTTCCAAAACGAGAGGCCTGCAGCAAAAATATTCTTGTTGGTGAGCTTGCGTCGCACGAGCTGTCGACAGTAGTCCCAATCGGTTTGATTGAAAGTCTGCCGCTGAGCATACATTAATGTCAATGCGACTGCACCCACCACAAAGATCGGCGCAACGGTGACGTGCAAGATCATCAGCACGCCGGACATGTGCGCGCCGAACAGTAAAACCGGCGCGAAACCGGTGACCGCCAAAATTACGAAGAACAGCAGGCTCAAGCGATAGAGCGAGCTTTTGAGGTCGCGCAATGCAAATAACTCACGCAGCGCCTCACCCACGGTTTTGAATTGCTCTTTCCACCACGCGAACATCGCGCCGCGCTCTTCCGTTTTCGCGCGATAGGCCCACGCAATGCTCGCAAACGCGATGACGAAACCGGTTATCGAAATCAAACGAAACATGGTTGTGAGTTCTCCTCATAGCTGTCATTCTGGAAGAAACTTCTTTCGTGTACGGCACATCTCTCCACTAGGCTAGGTCTCAAGTGTGAGGGAAGATTCCTACGGAATGACACTATTGATGTGGCTTTGCAAAGTAAGTCGCAATGAGCATACAAACCATGATCGACGTCATCGACTACAACGCCGGCAATCTTTTCAGCGTAATGAAAGCATTGCAACTGCTGGGCGCGGAGCCGCGCGTGCTCAAAACACCGAGCGAGTATCGCGGCGGAAAGATCATCATTCCCGGCGTTGGCGCGTTCGGCGATGCCATGTTGCAACTGCGCGCCACCGGCTTCGAGGAATTCATTCTTACACAAGTGGCTGCGGGCAAACCGGTGTTGGGCATTTGTCTGGGCCTGCAAGTGCTCTTTGCGAGCAGCGCCGAATCATCGGAGGTGAAAGGCCTCGGGCTTTTTAATGAAGAAATCGTGCGCTTTCCGGCGCGTGAAAAAGTGCCGCACATGGGTTGGAATCAACTCGAAGTCAAAAGTGATGCAAAAATTTTGCACGGCATTCGCAACGGCGATTACGTTTACTTCGCGCACTCCTAT
>JABWAN010001148.1 GCA_013361015.1 Candidatus Zhuqueibacterota bacterium
TGCGGAAGGTTTGCCATTCGTTGTGGAAGGTATCACCTTGATAGTTCCAATCCACGGCCCAGTAGTCGATCCACTGGCTCCAATGCGTGATGGCTTTGATCACCTCCTGAGGCACGTCGTCGTGCGGCGGGATGAAATCTTTGAGCTTCAGCGTGGCCACAGTTGGGGCGTTCGGCTGAACGCCCTTACGTTTCGTTTTGAGATCCACCGTGAGCGCGGCCAGCTCGAAGAAGTGAATGTCGCCCTGCTCCACCGCGCGTTTCTCCAAAACCTCGCGCGGGATTTTTTTGAAGCGAATGTCAACGCGCGCTTCGGCGGCGATTTGCCGCGCCAGCTCGTTCAACTCAAACGCAAACTCCCAGCCCAGCACGTCGATACCGGCTTCTTGCGGCGAATCCTTGCCTTTGCCAACCGCGCGCCAAATTTCCGCGGCCATAGCTTTCACGTCGCTGAGCGTGACTGGCGCATCGACCGCGCCCACGTGCACCATGCGGCCGCTTTTGAGGCCGTGCAGCCAGGTGTAGCCGCTCACGGGATCGGCGTGATAGAGTTCGAGAATGAATTTGCGATAACGCACTTCGCGCTCGCGCTGGTCTTCGGCTTGATTTTGGCTGGGAAACTCTGCGGCCTGCCACACTTGTCGTTCATACTTGCCGAGGTTTTGCACCACGAACGGCTTGACGTGTGGAATAGCGAGCAATCTTTTGCGCGTGGTGTGAATGGCAAAGCGGCCGAGATCGCACGTGATCCATTTGCGGTTGAGCTTCTCCGCCACCGCCGCGGTGGTGCCGCTGCCGCAAAAGCAATCGAGAACGAGATCGCCTTCATTAGAAGAGGCTTTGATGATGCGTTCGAGCAGGGCTTCGGGTTTTTGGGTAATATAATCCATGCGTTCGCTTGCTTGTGAATTTACTGCAAACACATCAGTCCAAATATCGTTTACAGGCTTCCCTTTTGAATCATTCAGGTACTGTTTGTATCGCAAATACTGGCCTTCTTGTTCTACTACCATACCTTCCTTTCGAAGCCTTGCCAGTTTTTCTTTGCTTACTGTCTTTAACGGCTGAAGTTGGTATAGTCCACGTGCATCTTTTTGTGTGAATTTGGATTTAATGTATGCTTCGCTATGCGGCACGAATTGTTTGTTCGCAACGAAAGATTCTGATTTCGAAAATAATAAAATAGTATCATGATCATTACTAAAGCCTCTTGCTAAGACCTTGCTGCTTCCCGTATTGGTAGATCGCTTCCAGACAATTTCATTTCTAAAGTTCGGACTGCTAAAAATCTCATCCATCACAGCTTTTGCGTAATGGCCAACGTGGTAATCCAAATGCACATAAATACTCCCATCCTCCGCCAGCAAATCGCGCAGCAGCACCGCGGTTTCATAAAACCATTGCAGGTACGAATCCAGCCCGCGGCCCCAGGTGTCACGATAGGCTTTTTGCTCGATGATCGAAGGTTGCTTCACGAACGAGGTGGTTTCGTCTTCCTCGGTATCCGGGTGATCGGGAATGGTGGCAGTGAAAGAAAAATCCGCGCCGGTGTCGAACGGCGGATCGATGTAAATGAGATTGACTTTGCCGGCAAACTCGGGCAGGAGAGAGGGCAGCACATATTTTTTATCGCCCCAAATCAAACGGTTGCGCCAGTCGGTTTCGCGGCCGCCGGCGAACAAATCCAAATTGCGGCTGCGGTCCGCGGCGCTTTCGTTCACGGTTTCAATGGTTTGAAACGGC
>JABWAN010001149.1 GCA_013361015.1 Candidatus Zhuqueibacterota bacterium
AGTTTTCTTTTCAAGGCAACGCGAAAAATCGCTTGTATTGCGCCCCGGACTCGCTCGTGAACGTGACCGTGCTCATCGCTACGAGGCTGCCGCAGTGTGAGCCGGAAAAAATTATCAGAAAACATACAATCTCACCTACTCCTCCATCGGAGCAACCGCGCTTGCAAATTACCGCGACACGGCTTGAAGAAGCGCGCAGCGACGGTGCAGTGGAGCCATATGAGCCTGCGACTTTTTGCGTCACGTTGCGCGCGGATTCCTCATTCAGCAATTTACGCTTCCGTTCGAGCCTCCCGAATTTCAGCGGGTGGGTTGCAACTTTTGGAGACAGCACCGTTCGCCTCGTGCCTGAAGCAAATAACCCTACGGCACTGGCGGCAGGCGAGACGCGCGAGTTTTGTTTTCGCCTGCAAGGCCCGCAAAATATCTCGGTAGACTCGGCGCTTGTCCGCGGCGTGATTGTTTCCGACCAAAATTGCGGGCAAGCTTTCGAACCTTTGGCTTTCCCTGCAAAGGGACTTCCGATTTTGCTGCTCGCGTTGACGCTCGTGGATTCTAGCGGTAACAATCTTGCCACTGATAAAGAAATTCTCACAGCAAATACGACTTTGCAGCACGCGGCCAGTAGCCGTTTCAATGCCGAAAACGTCACGCTCTATCTTGCCTTGCGCGTGGAAACACCGGCGAATGTGGAGTTGCTTTCCGCCTATGATGCTCTTGATATCAAACTGCCGGTTGCCTTGCTCACCGTGAATGAACGCGAGCGACAATGGCCCGTGCAATTTCGTTATCCGGTCCTGACGCCGCAGAATCAGCGCATTATTGCCACGGTAAATCACACGTTCTTTGGGTTTGATCGTAACGGCGTGCTCGGTGAAGTCAAAAGCGCAGAGGTCTCGGCGATCATGGCGATCGAGCATCCTTGCCATGCACGGCCACGCACGTTCGTTCCCGACCAGCATCATGACGGCATGAGCTTTCAACCCAATGACGGGCAAACCATAACGATCTTCGACGTGGCCGGCAATAAAGTTTGGCAAGGCAACACGCGCGACGACGTGTGGCGCGGCACCAAACAAAACGGCGAGCCGGCCTTGCCCGGAACTTATGTGTGGGTGATCTCAGGCGAAGGCGGCTGTAAAGGGACGATCGTCGTATTGCGTTAATTCCTCGTTTGCGAAAAAGATTCGACGGATGTTTGTTCAGCATCGGAAACCATGAGTGGGAGGTCATTTCAATGCGATCTTCTTTTAAAAAAATGTGGCGCGGCAGCGCGTTGCTCCTGATTCTGTACGTCCTAACGCCGTCGAGCTTGAGCGCGCAGCCTTTGGTGCAAAGCGGCACACGTGTCGATGCCATGGGCGGCGCGTTTCTCGCCGTTTCGAACGACGCCAACGCGCTACAGTTCAGTCCGGCCGGGCTGCTCAACACGCCAGCACAATGGCTCGCGGAAGTCGGTTATCATCGTATGTTCCTCGGCATCGATGGTCTTGGTATGACGCAAATCGGTGCGGCGCGCAATTTTTCTCATCGTCGTAAAGGCCGGCAAGTATTGGTGCCGCGTTTCGTGGACGCCAGTGGTTTAGTCCTGGCTTCGCCAGCGCCTTCGCGCGAGCAAGATACTTTGACGCAACGTATTTCATTTGGCGCACAAGCGCAGATTCAAAGCTTTCCAGGCTATAATCAAAACGCGGTGCGCGGAACGGTCGCTTACGGCTTTTTCCCGCGCACGGAAGA
>JABWAN010000113.1 GCA_013361015.1 Candidatus Zhuqueibacterota bacterium
AGCTCATCCCCAGACTCAACCCGAGGAAAGAAAATGAACAAGCCCTATCTGCCTTCCGATTCGCGCTACGCTACGATGCGCTACAACCGGTGCGGCCGCAGCGGTCTCAAACTGCCTGCCATCGCGCTCGGCCTGTGGCACAACTTCGGCGGCGTGGATGTTTTCGAAAACAGCCGCGCCATGGTTCATCGCGCATTCGATCTCGGCCTCACGCACTTCGATCTCGCCAACAACTACGGCCCGCCCTACGGCTCCGCCGAGGAAAATTTTGGCAGAATTCTCGCAAAAGATTTAAAACACTATCGCGATGAATTGATCATTTCCTCGAAAGCCGGCTGGGATATGTGGCCGGGGCCGTATGGCAATTTCGGCTCGCGCAAATATCTCATTGCCAGTCTCGATCAAAGCCTCAAGCGCATGGGTTTGGAATACGTCGACATCTTTTATCACCATCGCCCCGATCCTGAAACGCCAATGGAAGAGACGATGGGCGCGCTCGATCACCTCGTGCGCAGCGGCAAAGCGCTTTATGCCGGCATCTCGCAGTACAATGCGGAACAGACGCAGCAAGCCGCGAATATTCTGCGCGGCCTGGGCACGCCGCTTCTCATTCATCAGCCGGTCTACAGCATGTTCAATCGTTGGATCGAAGGCGATTTGCTCTCCGGGTTGGAGAAGGAAGGCGTGGGCTGTATAGCATTTTCACCGCTCGCGCAGGGCTTGCTCACGGATAAATATTTGAAAGGCATTCCGAAGGATTCGCGCGCGGGCAAATCGTGGAGCTACCTCAAACGCGAGGACGTGACTGAAAACAAATTGGAGAAGGTGCGGCAGCTCAATCTAATCGCGCAGCGCCGGCAACAATCGCTTGCGCAAATGGCGATTGCGTGGGTGCTGCGCCACAATGCGATGACCACTGCATTGATCGGCGCAAGCCGTGTGAGCCAAATCGAAGAGCTCGTCGCGGCGCTGCAGCACTTGGAATTTTCGCGCGAAGAGTTGAGCGCGATTGACGGGATTTTGGCGTGAGGTATTGGCTCGTGTCAGAGCAACTGCTGAATCGCTTCCGGCAAACGCTCGCGAAGATGAGGGTAGCTTTCAACCAAACGAAGAATATCGGCGAGGTCTTTTTGCCGTTTGCTCTTGCGGCGCAAAGGGTCGAGGGCGGCCCAAACTTTGCCCTGTAAAACATCTTCCAGAGCGGCGACCATCATTTCATATCCCAGTATATTCTTCAAGGAGGCGTTGGCAAGAAAGGATTGATAACGTGAGTCGATTTGTAATTGCATCCGTAGCGCTGACTTGGCGCTTTCCAAACTCACACTGTGCTCGAAGCGTTTCACCGTGAACTTGCTTTCGGCAGCATGAACGAATTCCGCTAGCGGCTCGGCGGCGATCACTACCTCCAAATCCAAGCTCACGACCGGCTCGACATAGGCATTGACCGCCAAGTCTCCAATCACGCAATAGGGCAAATTCATACTGTTCATCAAATCGAGCAGTTCCTGGATGACGTCGGCTTGGCCGTTCGCGAGAGCGTTGAGGAAAACTTTTTGCGTCATATGGGTTCTCTTCAGTGCGGAAACACCAAGCGTGAACATTGCCTCGACCTCTTTATATAAACATCTCAAGCCGCGCGAGCAAGCAGGATTTTGGCAAACGCTCCGAGAATCCAACCATCACCAGAGAACCATATGATGCTCCCTCTCCTCTTCTCCAGCATTCTCGCAACTTCACCCTCGCAACAGCTCCAAATCAACCCGCAACTTTTGCAGCACCGCTGGCCGGCGAAATGGATTACGCACCCGGTCGCCTCGACGAAAGAATATGGCGTGTTCCATTTCCGCAAACATTTCACGCTCGGGCAGAAGCCCGAACAATTCCTCATTCATGTTTCCGCGGACAATCGTTATCGCTTGTTTGTGAATGGGCAATTCCTCGTGCATGGCCCGGCACGCGGCGACCTCGCGCACTGGCGTTTCGAGTCGGTTGATCTCGCGCCATATTTACAAGCCGGTGAAAACGTGCTCGCTGCGGTGGTGTGGAACTTCGGCGAATTTATTCCGTGGGCGCAAATGACGCATGAGACCGCGTTCATTCTGCAAGGCAATACCGAAGCAGAAGCGCTTGTGAACACGAACAAAGATTGGAAGGTCACGCAGAACACCGCGTACTCGCCGCTTCCGGTTGACTCGCGCACCCTGCACACGTTCATCGTCGTCGGCCCGGGTGATCGCGTCGAGGCGGCGCAATATCCGTGGGGTTGGGAAACGAGCCGTTTTGATGACAGCGCGTGGCTCGGTGCACGCGAATTAGGCGCAGGCACACCGCGCGAAATGCGCGACGGCGGCTCGCATTGGATGCTCATGCCGCGCAATATTCCATTCATGGAAGAAACGCTACAACGCATTCCGAAAATCGCGCGAACGAATGGCCTGCAAGCCGGCAAAGATTTTTTGTTGGGAGGAAAAGCCCTCACCGTTCCGCCACGAACCGCGGCAACCATGTTGCTCGATCAAACGCATTTGACCACGGCCTATCCCGAATTGCTTGTGAGTCGCGGCAAGGGCAGCACGATCAAACTCACGTATGCCGAAGCTCTCGTCGATTCTAACCGCGATAAAGGCCATCGCGATGAAATTGCCAATCGCGAAATTTTCGGCTATCACGATGAGTTTCTGCCCGACGGCGGCGCGCAACGCTTGTTTCGCCCGCTGTGGTTTCGCACGTTTCGCTACATGCAGATTGAAATTCAAACCGCGGAGGAGCCGCTGGTGCTGCATGATCTCTATGGCAAATTCACCGGCTATCCTTTCGAAGCGCGGGCTGCGTTCACGAGTAGCGAACCGGCACTGCAAAATATTTGGAACGTCGGTTGGCGCACCGCACGTTTGTGCGCGGGTGAAACGTATTACGATTGCCCCTACTACGAGCAACTGCAATATGTCGGCGATACGCGCATTCAAGCGCTCGTTTCGCTCTATGTTTCCGGCGATGATCGGTTGATGCGCAACGCCATCATGCAATTCGACGACTCGCGCATTCCCGACGGCCTCACTGCGAGCCGTTATCCTTCTTACGTGGTGCAAATCATTCCGCCGTACTCGCTGTTTTGGATTGCAATGGTGCACGACTATTGGCGCCATCGCGAGGACGCGGAGTTTGTGCAATCATTCTTGCCGGGTATTCGCAACGTGATCGATTGGTACGAGCGTTATATCGACGACACCGGCATGCTCGGCCCAATGCCATGGTGGAATTTTGCAGACTGGCTCGATGAATGGAAAGGGGGCGTTCCGCCCGGCGCGGATGACGGCCACTCCGCGCTTATCACTTTGCAGCTTATCTATAATCTCGATTACGCTGCGGAGTTGGCCGAGGCGTTTCAACGCACGGCGGAAGCAACGCACTATCGTGCGCTGTCACTTCAATTGAAACAAGCTTTGCAAAAATCATGTTGGGATGAAAGCCGCGGACTCTTTGCCGATACCCCGGAGAAAAAAACTTTCAGCCAGCATGTGAATGTTATGGCCGTGCTCGTGGCCTTGATTCCACCTAATGAACAAAAAGCTTTTGTGGAAAAAGTACTCGCCGAGCAAAACCTTTCGCAGTGCACGTTCTATTATCGTTTCTATCTTCATCAAGCCCTGAAAAAAGCTGGACTGAGCGATCGCTATCTTGAGATGCTCGACCCTTGGCACGATATGCTCAAACTCGGCCTCACCACTTTCGCAGAGAAGCCCGAACCGACCCGCTCCGATTGCCACGCGTGGAGCGCGAGCCCCAATTACGATTTGCTCGCAACCGTGTGCGGCATCGAACCGGACGCGCCGGGTTTTGCTTCCGTGCGCATTGCGTCGCATTTGGGTTCGCTGCAGTGGATAAAAGCGCGCATGCCGCATCCCCGCGGCGAGATTGTGATTGATCTCAGCCGCAAAGGCGCGAGCGACATTGCGGGCGAAATAACTTTGCCGGAAGGAGTGAGTGGAAAATTTTTGTGGAATGGAAAAGCGCAAATGCTCAAGGCGGGGAAGCAGAAGGTTGCGATTTGAGACGGGAGCTTGTCTCAATCATTCGGCGGATGCCAGCCCGCCATAACCCAATTGCGCGTCACTTCAACTGCAATATCATTGTTGAGATTCAAAGCTGCTCTAATATCTCAAAAAATTTTTCGCGCGATATGCCGGCCGAGTTTAGGTTGGTTTTGATGTGAGCAATAGGCACTTCTTTGGGGCTGGTTTTGATAACGACTGGCCGTTTTATTCCAGTCTTGGTCATCATGATGTGATCGCCGCGTTTTCGCACGATCTGAAAGCCTTCGCTTTCGAACACCTTGATCAGCTTCTCGTAATGAATGGGCGTGATTTTAGGCATAGGCCGCGGGCCCCGTTGCGCGCTGCACGGTAGTTTTCATCGTCTTAATGGGCTGACGCAACACCCATTCTTCGCCGGTTTTTTTAAAGCCGGCCTCTTCCAAAACCTCATTCGTGGTGCCCAAGGTTTCGCACCCTTCGAAGAAAAGCTCTAAGGCCTCTTGTATGCTCTCTTCTGCCTCGCGCAAAGTATCGCCAAAGCTTGAGACTTGCAGTGGCGCACACAACGCCACGATCACGTTGTCTTCTTCGAAATATTCGACCGGAAGCTCTATTCTCATGATTCTTCTCCAAATTTTTAATTTTTTCTGATGCGCGATATATAAGCATTTTGTTTCACGCGAGCAAGCGGGAATTTGCCCGTCGCTTGGGCACGATTCTCTCGTGTCTAGCAGGTTATAACAATGCTTTGAAATTGTGACGTTTTCTGGTATCATAAAGAGGCATTGTACAAGTCCGCGTAGCCTACAATATAGGAACCCCCCGCTCATGAGCCGCACGCCCAAACGCCGAAATGAAAAGCAAGACGATCCGCTTGCCATTGCCGAAGCCCGCATTGCAGAAGTGCGCAAGCAGCAAGCGACAGAATTGGATTTGTCGAAACTCAGTTTGAGCGAATTGCCGGAGTCGCTCGATCAGTTAATGCAACTTACGAAGCTCCATCTTTCTGACAACCAACTCACGCTCTTGCCGGAGTCGCTCGGACAGTTGAGGCAGCTTACGAGGCTTGATATCGCTGGCAATCAGTTAACAGCGTTGCCGGAATCGCTCTGTCGACTGACGCAACTTACGGCGCTTGATCTCTCTCGCAACCGGCTCACGGCGTTGCCGGAGTGGTTAGGGAAGTTGACGCTGCTTACAGAGCTTTATCTCTTTGGCAACCACCTCACTTCATTGCCTAAGTCGTTTAGTCATTTGACGAGGCTTCGAAGCCTCGATCTTTCTCATAACGGATTCGCGGTGTTACCGGAGCCGATTCAGAAACTAGTACATCTTGAGCACTTGAGCCTAGCGTTCAACCAAATAAATGTGTTCCCTGAATCATTTGGAACATTATCACAACTTAGCCATTTATTCCTAGCCCGAAACAAACTAGAAACAATTCCGGAAAGTTTCGTTAGGTTGCCGCAACTTGAGGTTTTATCTATAGGTGGAAATTTAATATCACACTTACCAGAATGGATTGAAAATTTGTCCAATTTAAAGTGCCTTGATCTCTCAAGCGATGAAGACAGTATTGCTTGGTCTACCCCAGACAGATGGTCGATATTCCTCAAAGTCAAACTTCGGGGAGAGCTAAAAACATTACCTAATTCACTCAGAAAATTAACTTGGCTTGCACAGCTTTATCTTCACGGCAATGGAAAGCTTGATTTGCCGTCGGAGGTATTGGGACCTCGCTGGGTAGATATCTTAAAGAGCAAGGCGCGACCCGCGAATCCAAGCGACATTCTCGATTATTACTTTCGTGTGCAAGAAAGCGGACGCGCATTGAACGAAGCCAAGCTCATCCTCGTCGGTCGCGGGGCCGTAGGCAAAACTTCGCTGGTGAATCGTTTGGTGCATAATCGTTTCGATAAAAGCGAAAAGAAAACCGAGGGCATTCAAATTACGCAGTGGCCGCTGCGGCTCAAGCGCAAAGAAGAGGTGCGGCTGAACATTTGGGATTTCGGTGGGCAGGAAATTATGCACGCCACGCATCAGTTCTTTCTCACGCAGCGCAGTCTGTATTTGCTCGTGCTCAACGGCCGCGAGGGCGGCGAAGACGCTGATGCGGAATATTGGTTAAAGCTCATCGAAAGTTTTGGCGCCGGCTCGCCGGTGCTCATCGTGTTGAACAAGAGCAAAGAGCATCCGTTCGATCTCAACCGTCGCGCGTTGCAACAGAAGTATCCGAACATTCGCGGCTTCATTGCTACGGATTGCAAAGACCGCACGGGCCTCACAGAACTGCGCAAAGCCATTGCGCATGAAACCGATCATCTCGAACACCTGCGCGATGCCTTTCCCGCGAGTTGGTTCAGCTTGAAAGGCAAGCTTGCGGGTATGAAGAAGAACTACCTCAGTTTTGAAGAATATCGCAAAGTTTGCGGCAAGCACGGCCTTAAAAATTCGGCGGAGCAGGAAAGCCTCGCGTTCGTGTTGCACTGCCTCGGCATTGCGCTGAACTACAAAGACGATCCGCGTTTGCAAGACACGCACGTGCTCAATCCGCATTGGGTCACGACCGGCATTTACAAAATTCTGAACGCACAAAAACTGGCGGAGCAAAAGGGCGTGCTGCGCGTGCAGGAAGTGGGCAAGCTGCTCGACGCGAAAAAGTATCCGCCGGCCATGCATCGTTTTCTGTTTGATTTGATGAAGAAGTTCGAGCTGTGCTTCACTTTTCTCGAGGAAGAGGGTCGCTATCTCATTCCCGATTTGCTCGATAAACAAGAGCCGGAAGCCGCGAGCGAATTTGCGCAGGACGACGGCTTGCGTTTCGAATATCATTATCCCATCTTGCCCGAAGGTTTGTTGCCGCGTTTCATTGTGCGCACGCACGTGTTGAGTGAGGGCTTACCGCGTTGGCGCAGCGGCGTCATTTTGCAATTCGAAGGCAATCGCGGCCTCGTCAAAGCAGACGTGCAGGAAAAGAAAGTGTTCATCACCGTGACCGGGCCGGCTGCGGGTCGCGGCCGCTTGCTTGCGATCATTCGCTCGGATTTCGAGCGCATTCATTATGACGTGTTTAAAACGCAGCCGCCGTTGGAAATGGTGCCGCTGCCGGGGCATCCGCAAGTGGTGATGCCATATGAGGAGTTGCGTATCTTAGATGACGGAGGCGAACAGGAATTTAAGAGAGTCGTAGGCAAGGAAGTGCTCACGTTCAAAGTGGCGGAGCTGCTCAATGGCGTGGATTTGCAGGGCGCGCGCAAACCGGCAACGAGTTTCGAAACGCAACGCGAGGCCGTGCGCGTGTTCATCAGTTATGCGCACAAAGACGAGCGTTTGTGCAACGAGTTGATTGTGCATCTTAAACTCATGCAGCGGCAAGGGGTGATTGCAACGTGGTACGATCGCAAAATCGAGGCGGGCGAAAATTGGAAAGAAAAGATCGATGAGAATTTGGAACGTGCGGAAATCATTCTCCTGTTGGTCAGCCCGCATTTCATGGCTTCGGATTATTGCTATGAAAAAGAGATGCAGCGCGGCCTCGAACGCCACGCAAATAAAGAAGCGGAGGTCATTCCCATCATCGTGCGCGACGTGAGTTGGAAGAAAGCGCCGTTTGGGAAGTTGCAAGCCTTGCCGGAAAAGGGCAAAGCCGTGCCGCTGTGGAAGAACAAAGATTCGGCATGGCGCAGTGTGGCGGAGGGGATTGAGCGCGCCGCGGAAGCGCGGCGAGCACGTTAATTTTGAAACTCTTTTTCTACGAGGCGGGATATGTCTGCGATGAAGTTCGCTGCCGTCGCATACATTTCACTAACGCGCTCGTTGGTAAACTCGGCGAAATCCGTATAATCACCTTCGTGGCGCTTGTGGTATAAATGTTTATAAAACGTTCCGCTGTCCCCGGTGATCGCGCCCGGTTTGACAAAATTCTTATTGAACAACGAGAGCACTCCGGAATGTTTTGACGAAGCCAAGCCGCGGGTTTCCAGCAAAGCAGTGACGGCATAGAAACAAGCATAATAGAGTCGATTCACGGCGCTGAGGCACTGATTGTTGTCAAGAAGGAGTTTAGCCGCAGTCAAAGTTTCATGTGCACGCATCAGCCGATGCTCAACAACTTTCCGCCGTTCTTCACTCATATGCTCACTCCTTCCTGTGCAATCGAGCGATATAATGGAGTGAAACGCAACGGCGACGCGTTCCAGCGCGCGTGTTGGCGTACGATGAGGCTAATCACTTCATCGCGTTCCAACTCGATTGCGTAGATTCGGTCGCTAATTTCGCGCTCGAGCTTGTACGTCACCTCTTGCGGCGTCAGCACCAACAAATCGACGTCGGAATCCGGCGTTTCTTCGCCGCGCGCCACGGAGCCGTATAAAATGACCTCGGCTTTCGGCACAATCTCACGAATGGCAGTTGCGCAAGCTGCGAGCAGTTCGGCTTTATGAGGATATTGCTCTTGCCACTTTTGATAGGTTTTCATCATGCACCTAGTCGGACGTTTTTGCTATTGCGCTTCTCATTGCCTGGAATATAATTGCCCTGCGCAAGCAAAGCAAGCAAGGTTTTGCAGCCGTAAACGCTATTACGAACGTTGAAATTTGTGATTCGATTTTTCAACACAAACAGCCGAGGTGTATCATGAAAAGTTTCTCCCGTAGAAAATTTTTGCAGCACTGCGCCGCAGGTATGGCCGCAGTCACGACTCAGGCTGGAGCGTGGACACCGTCGTCATACTCCGCGAATACGCTGGGCCAGGTGAAGTTGGGAAAATCCGGTGTGCAGGTTTCGCGCTTGGCCATGGGTACGGGCACTTCGGGTTGGAATCATCAATCCAACCAAACGCGCTTGGGCATGAGCGCTTTCGTGAATATGGCCGCGTCTGCATATGATGCAGGCATCACTTTCTTCGACGTTGCCGATACCTACGGCTCGCACACGTTTTTGCGCACGGCGCTCAAAGAAATTCCGCGCGAGCGCGTGGTGATTCTCACCAAGATTTGGACTGAAGGCGACGATTGGAGCAAGCCGTTCGCAAGTGCAAACGTATTGGATCGTTTTCGCAAAGAGCTGGACACGGATTATTTGGACATTGTGCTGCTGCATTGCCAAACTTCATCCAACTGGCTTGCGCATACACAACGCTTGCGCGACGCGCTTTCCGAAGCCAAGGCCAAAGGCCTGATTCGCGCGCACGGCGTTTCTTGTCACGGCTTCGAAGCTTTGCAGGCTGCAGCCGCGAGCGCGTGGGTTGAGGTGCTATTGGCGCGCATCAATCCCTTCGGCGCTGCGATGGACGCTGCACCGCAACAGGTGATGCCCGTGCTCAAACAAGCGCACGAGCGCGGCGCGGGCGTGATCGGCATGAAAATTTTCGGCGCCGGTAGTCACGTTACCGAGCGGCAGCGCCAATCCTCGTTGGAATACGTTTGGAACAGCGGCTTAGTTGACGCGATGACGATTGGCGTTGAAAAAAGCGAGCACATCACCGACGCGGTGCGTCGTACGAATCGTATTCTGCGAGGATAGCGTCGATGCCGCGTCGCCGTTGGGATTTCTATCCAGTGCTGAAAAAGATTCTTCCAGAATGACAATCCCTGGTGCGTTTTGAATTTCAACGAAGGAGAGAACATGTCACAACCCTTCAAGCTCGGAATTGTTGGTGCGGGGTTCATCGCGAGATTTCAGGCGAAGGCCATGCTGCAAGTGCGCGGTGTTGAAATCGCCGGCGTGGTGTCGCGCACGGAAGCCTCGGCGAACAGCTTTGCGCAGATGGTGAAAGACAGCGGCCTCGGCGAGTGCAAAGCATTCAAAGACGTGGGCGAGATGGCGAAGCACGTCGATGCCGTCGCAATTTATTCGCCCAACTTCACGCGCCTTGAAATCGTCGAGAAAATTGTGGAAGCGGTGAAGCAAGGCGCAGCGTTGAAAGGGTTGATCTGCGAGAAACCGCTCGCGCGCAATGTAAAAGAAGCGCGGCGCATGGTCGAATTGGTGCAATCGGTGCGTTTGCCCAACGCCTATTTTGAAAATCAAATCTTCATGAAGCTCATTCAAGCGCAGCTCAAACAACTTGCGCCGCAGCAACGCTCC
>JABWAN010000114.1 GCA_013361015.1 Candidatus Zhuqueibacterota bacterium
CATTTGGTTGAGGTGTATCACTTGCCATCCGCTTGCTTCTGGCGAGTGCGAGGCCGACGAGGTCTTGCAGAATCAACCCATCGGCCGGATATTCGGCGGTGCCGAAGCGCAACATGACTTTGCTGCGTTGCTGAACGAATTTTCTTAAGCGTTGCATGGCCTGCTCGGTGGCCGCCAGCTTGGCTTCCGGAAAGAGCAGCACATAATGATCGTTGGTCACGTCGTAGGTGACCATGTCGCTGCCGCGCACATTATCGCGCAGAATCGAGCTGACCAGCGAGAAAAAGAATTGCGAGGCCACCTCGGAATTGCCCATCAAGTTGATGAGATTCGAATTCTTCTGGCGATGCTGTTCCATATCGACGGTGAGCACGGTCACCGTGAGCGAATGATGATAACGCCGGGCGCGCTCCAGCTCCGCGGTCAACCGGTGGAGCGAGCGGCGATAACGCGGAATGGCGGCGTGCCAACTGCCGTACAGGCTTTTCTTCGAAGCAAAGTTGGCTTTGCGTTTGCGCCAAATCCATGCGACAATTAGCGCAGTCAAGCTGGCCAGCACCGTGATGAGCAGCCAGGGTTGCGCCAAAGCATATTGCAGCCCGGCTTCGCCGCCAAGCGGCGCTTCGGTTGTGGTTTGCAACGGATTCATGATCATTGGTCGTCGCACGTCACGGGGCGCATCCGATTTAGATCGCCGCGAAACTGGCAGGACCTCGTGTCCTCAAATTCTTCAGAGCAGAATCACTGGCGAGCGCTTTAAAACCATTTTTTCATGAGCGCCGGCATTTGGTCTTTTTGGCGATTGAGCACCACGCCCAGCAGCTTGGCTTTCGCGCGCTGCAATTCCTGCACGAGCGCGGCGATTTCGGTCGTCGACGTGCGCTCGGCCTCCGCCACCACGATGACGCTGTTGAGATGCATGCTCAACAGCAGGATCTCGGCGTTGGAATTCAACGGCGGCGCATCGACCACGATGAAGTCAAAGGCCTCGTGCAACGCCGGCAGGACCGAGGCCAGGCGTTTGGTGTCGAAGGTCAAGCCATTGGCGAGGCCGCTGGCCGAGATCACGCGCAGGTTGGGCAGTCCGCTCACTTCGGCCATATCGAAAGCGCCGCTGCTGCCGCTGGCCGAGCGCAAGCTGTCGCTTTTCAGCAAACGAAACAGCTTGTGCAATTGCGGCCGCTGCACGTTGGCGTCGATCATCAACACTTCTTTTTTCTGATCCATACTCAGTCCGAGCGCGAGTGTTGCCGCGATCGCGGTTGCGCCCGAACCTTCACTGGCGCCGGTGACCAGCACCGAACGCACACCTTGCAGCTCGTGCGCCAACAGTACCGTATTGCGCAATTGCAACTGCTCGCGGGAGAGCGCGGGAATCATACGCTCCGAAGCTTGCTGGATAAAATGTTGCTCTTCTTCGTGTGGCAGCGTTTCGTGCGCGCTCCGAGCACGTCCGGCGCCGGTAGAAAGAGAACCTTGCGGAAAAGCATAAGATGAAGTCATATTGTTCTCCTCGGCGCGCATCAACTTTTGGGAACGCCGTCATTGGCGAGAGATTCTTCCAGTAACAGCTCCGGCGGCCATTGCCCTTCCGGAATCGCAACAATGAAGGGCAGATGCAATTGCCGTTCGAGGTCGTTGCTTGAGCGAATTTGTTTGTCGAAGAAACCCAGCCCCAGCGTCGTGCCGAGGCTCACGAGCAGCGCGAGCACCAGGCCGAGCGCGAGGTTGAGTTTGCGGTTCGGCCGCACGGCCGCGATCGGGACGCTCGCCGGATCGACGATGCTGACGTTGGCAACCTTCTCGCGATCGAGCGCCTCGGAGATGCGGGCTTCCTCCTGCTTCTTGGCGTAGAGCAAGTGGTTGTTGCGAAGCAGCTCCAATTCGCGCAGCAAGTTCTCGTGCGTGAGCTTGGCATTTTCCAAAATGGCGAGGCGCTCTTTGAGCAGCACGATACCGCTTTGCAACTCCTGTTCTTGCGCCTGATAGCCGATCAAACTTGCGCGTGTGCGCGTCAATTCTGCGGATAGGTCCAGCACGGCGCGATTAATGTCGCTCGTGACCTCGGGCGGCGGCGCATTCTCCGCGCGCAGCAGCGCCTCTTCCATTTGCGCGATCCGCCCCTTCAAGCTTTTGGCCAAACGGCCTTGCGGATCTTCCGGCTTCAACTCGCCTTCCAAGAGCTGCGCATAACGTTTCTTCAAGCCCGCAAGCTGATTGACCAGCGCTTCATAGGCCGCTTGTGAAACCTGATCCGATTGCGCTTGCATGCGTTCGGGCGCCGCGGCCAGTTGTTTTTCTAAAAAGGCAACCTGCTTGCCTGCGGTTTCGGCATTCGCGCGCGCCAGGCTCCATTGCGACTCGTAATCTTTCAATTGCTGCAAGAGCAACTCGCGCTGTTTGTCGGGCGCAATCAAACCATGCTCGGCTTCAAATTGCTGCAAGGCCTCCGAGAGTTGCCGCACGGTGTCTTGCAGAGCCTCCGCCTGGTTTTGAAAGAACGAATACACGCCCGCGCTCTCGTGCACTTGCAAATGGCGATCAACGTAATGCCGTCCGATTTCATTCACGAGCTGCGCCGCAAGCTGCGGGTCTTCAGATTCATAGCTGATTTGAATGATATTGGACTTCGGCACGATCTGACATTCGAGCGCTTTCTTCAACGTGAGCACCGCCACTTCCAGCAACTGCTCTTCAGTCAATTGCTTGTCTTCCGGCGGAATGACAATGCGCTGGTACAATTCTGCCGCACGCAACACTTCCCGCAAGAGGTACGAGCTTTTGATAATCTCAATTTCGGAGTTGAGCACTTCTTCCGTGAGCTGCGGTTTCACGTCGGCCGCCGCGCTTTCCGTGGCCGAGATAACATTGTTCACGCGCTCTTTCTTGAGCAGAACCTGCGAGCGCGCCACATAGACCGACGGCATCAACATGGTGACCACGGCCACGGTCAAAAAGATGCCGGCAAACAGGCCCAAAGCCAGCCCGCGCCGGCGATAGACCATGAGCACCAGATCGCGGAATGAAATGCTGGGCGCAAGGCTTTGTGTCGGCAGTGCGTCACTTGCGAGCGGCCCGACTGAAGTTTGCTGATTCAACGTCATCTGACATCCTTAAGCGAGGTGATCTTTGATTTTCTCATCTCCGCTTTTCGAGCGGCTGAAAACTGGCACGAATTTCCTGCTCGCGTAACGCCCCCAACCGCGACGGAGGCACGCAGCAAAGCCTCCCAAACACGAGGTGTCGGCGGTCTGATCTCATCTGCGATTATACTCGCGTACCGCACGCAGATAAATATCGAAGGGCGGAAACAGACCGTCGTAAATTTGTGTGAGAAATTCATTCACGTTGGCGATGAAAGTTTTCGGCACGAAAACGAGGTCTTGCGGAAGCAGGATTTGATCTTGCGCCAGGCCGTTTTGGATTGCTCCCCGGTTTAAATCTAAGCGCATCGCCTGGAGTTTGCCGTCGCTGCCGGGGCGGAGCACAACAACGCTGTTCATTTTGGCGCCTCGAATCGTGCCGCCCGCGGCTGCCAGCGCTTGCAACACCGTCATGTTCGGCATCAGATCAATGCGTCCCGGTTTGTCAACTTCACCGAGCACATATACCGAACGCCCGGCAAAATTGCGCACAAAGACGGTCACTTCCGGCGTATGAAGATTTTTGGAATAGGCCTCGGTTATGATGCGGTCGATTTCCGCGGCAGTCAGATCCAGCACATAGAGCTCGCCGATCTCCTGTAATGTGATGCGGCCATCGGGGCGGACTTTTGCCAGCTCATTCAAACGCTCGTGAAATTGCACGCGGATTTCCAACTCATCCAGCACGCCGACGCGATATTCCGGCAGCATGACCGCGGCCGGGCTGGCATTCGCGTTCACCGCCGGACTGGCGGCATTTTCCGCGAGGCCGCGTTGTGTGGCCTTATTGCCAGCGCAGCCGAACAGCGCCAAGAGCAACAGCAACATGAGCACAGGTTTGTGAAAGATCGCGCTGCTTTTTTCCAAGCGGCGGCGCAACGAGCGCTCATAATTTCGGGCGTTTGGCCCGTGGCTGAATTCCCTTTCAGTCCTCAGCATGGCAGGTTATGGCTTTCTATTCTTAATGCGTTCTTAACTTGAATTTGTACTGACATAATATTTACCAACATCGGAGCAGATAGCGGAAAAATCCGTGCATGTCGCTTCACATGTTTATTCTGAAATAAAAAAGGCGAACCCGCCGCATCTCTTTTTAAAGGAAAAGCGGCAAGCTCGCCTAATTGCTTGTCTGAGTGCCACGCACTTGAGAAGTGTGTGGCGGCTTAATTCCAGTTAGGCGCACTGGAGTTTCTGCCCACGAAATACACGACACACGCGAAAAGCCTTTTCGAATTTTTCGCGTGTGTCGTGGGCAAAATGCCATCTGCCGAAGTAGAATTCGTTGGCCCTTATTTCGACAACGTCAACCGTTTCGCGAGTACTTGATTGCCAGAAGTGAGTTTGTAGATATACGTTCCGCTCGGCAGCAATGCGCCATGGTTGTCCTTGCCGTTCCATTGCACCAGATTGCGGCCCGCCTGTGCGACGCCGACGAAAAGCGTGCGCACCTTTTGTCCCATCATATTGAACAAATCCACGCGCACCTCTTCCGGCTTTGCAACTGTAAATGCAATTTGTGTTGCCGTGACCGCGCCGGTAAATGGATTGGGATAATTCTGCTCGAGCGTAAACGTGGCGGGCATAAGTTCGTCGCTGGGCTCATCAACTCCGGTCGTGCCGCGACCGGCATTCGGGTGTGTCCAATCGGTCCAGCCGACATTTTTGCCGGTGCTTGCCACTGTGGGCGCGGGAAAGTTGGTGCGATAGTAGTAATTGATGATGTACGGCTCCCACGTGTCGTCTCCGCTCGCAGGAAAATTTGTTTCACTGTGCAACCACTGAAATGCGCGCAGCAACGCGCGATCCTGCCAGCTCCACACCGGATAGCCGGCGCGCGAAAGAATCACGGCTTGCGCGAGCGCGCCTTGCAACGCTTCATAAACATAATTCTCTTTGGGCGCGGGCCATTTGAAACCGCCGCCGCGACGTTGATCGTCCGGCAGCACACCGTCAACCGAATGCCCGCCCTTCTGCGCGCCTTTGTGATTGATGCCGACCGGCTGATTCGGATTCGCCTGCCAACTCAAATCACCGTACTGAAAACCGGCATACGAAGCGCGATCACCGAGCCAGCCTTTGAACACTTGCGCGCAACGCGCAATTTCGGCTTGATCGTTGAGATAAACCGCGGCTGCAACGCGGCTCGCGCCTGCGTGCGTGCCCCAATTGTTCGGCCGTTCTTCATGCGTGGACTGCAGCGTTTTGCCGTCCAACGTTTCCGTCAAACATTCACGCAACCACGCGCGAAATCGCTGGTCTTCGCTTTGCGGCAGACCGACCAGATCCGCGGCAATGACGTATGCGATCAGCTCACGGCCGAGCGCCAGCGTGCGTCCGCCTTTCTCCGTTCCAAGCGCGGCCATGCATGCGCTGATGACTTCGGTGCGATACTGCTCAAGGCCCGTGCGCACATAAACCAGCGCTTTCGCCAGCACTTTCACATTGCAAGGATCATCCTGGTTTGAAAGATTCGGCGTACCGGCGGGATGATCCGCGGCTGCCTTGAGATTGTTCCAAGCCGATCCCGACATTTTCAGTGCCATGATTTCTGCAGGACTGATCCAAATGCCGTTGCCATTCACGCTCGCCACTTCCGTAGGAACGCCGCCAGCTTGAATTTGCTGAACAGCGTTTTTCGGTTCCAGGCTCGCCGCCTCTTGTTGCGCTTCATGCGAATGCACCCATTGCGCCGGAGCATTGAGATGAAAGCAAGCCAGTAATATGAGCACTCCGCACCCGAGCCGTTCCAACTTACGATCCATGTAATACCCTTTCTTCATAGAACACTCTTAATTCAAAAGCCTTTCACATCGTGGAATCATAGAAAGCTTCAATCCTTGAAGAGAATGGAAGAGCCGCCCTCAGCATAAGCCTGCGTGTTGATTTGAAATTGACAAAGAACAAAGCGCGAACGCGCCGGTGGTTGCGAACCAGCGTGTTGAGATGGCGGCAGCCACGCAGTTGTCAAGATTTATGCCATTGGCGATTTACAGTTGCTGCACGCATGAGATAGTGAGATTTGACTGGCGCTGCGCTCAAATCGAGCAAGCTTGTTGTGGAGCAGAGTGAAACTGCGAGGCCACCTCAACAGGAGATGCGCAGCCGCGGCACGAAAGTAAGCAGCAAACTCGAAGGGGAGATTACATGGTGGTAGGAAAAAATACCAAAGTGGAATTTGGAGAAAATGGTGAGGGTGATTGCAAACCGGCGACTGATTCTATACTCGTTACGGATTGGCTTGTGATCCCGCGCAACGTGTCATTCTGTAAGAATCTTCCCTCGCGCTTGGAAGAGACTCAAGCTCTGAAGCGTGTCGCAAGCACCAGGGAAGTTGCTTCCAGGATGAGATTGCAGTGGAGTAGAATTACAAATCAACCCGAAAGCAGTATAGCTGCCGCGAAAATGGTAAAGCGAGGGTTGCCAAGCTACCCGCAAAACGCCAACGTCCTATTGATCGAGCGCTTCGATTGCGGTTTTGAGATTCAGAAAGATGATTCCCTTCATACGGCTGCGCACTTCATCTTCGTTGCCGTCATCGTTTTCGTCGTCTTCCTTCTCCTCGCCCGCGGCTATTTCTGCGCGCGCTTTCGCCCGCTCGTAGCGGCTGATTTGATAGAGTTTGTCCATGAAGTCCGGTTGCTCTTCGACTTCGTCGTCTTCCTCCTCCTCGTCTTCGAACTCCTCTTCGTCTTCAAATAAGGCTTCGACGACATAGCGCAGGACGTGGCGTTGGTTGTGATTTTCAAAAATCGTGATGGAGGAGTTTACAAAATCGACATCGGATTCGCCCATGAGAAATTCCGCCATTTTTTCCGTGCGCTCAATCAGCTCGTCCATCTTTTTTTCGTGCACGCGTTTGGGCGGCGGCGTGCCTTGCCGCATGATTTGCCAAACCACTGCGCCCAAATAGAATTGCAGCTCGCGTTCGGCGCGATTGAGATCATCGTGGCTCATGCCCATCAAAAATGCGACCAAAACCGGCTGCTCTTTTTGCATGGCATTGATCAGCTTGGGCATCTTTTCGAATGGCAAGTCCGCCATTTTTTTCCACGTGCGCTCGACGATTTCTTCAGGTATGGTTTGCATGATGATCTCCTGGTTGCTGGTTGCGTGATGCTGGTTACTGGATGCGAGTCTTTGATCAAGTGTCAAGTATCAAGTATCCAGCATCGAGTCTCCAGCAACCAGCTAAAGTTTCCCTAAAATCTTATCCAAAATCAAATTCGTAGCCGCCGCGCTGCTGGCATCGCAGGGCACTGCGGTGCCGTAGCACAAATGATTCACCACCATTTGAATGAACGGCAACTGTACGTGTTCCGGTGCGCGGAAGGGGTGGACTTCCCTGCCGGAGGTGCGCGTGGTGATCGTGTACGGCGCTTCCTCGAACACGCTGAACTCGAGCTCGCCGCGCTCGCCGTGTATGATCACCCAATCTTCCGTGCGATCGGCGTCGAAGTCCCAAAATAATTCGCCCGCGATGCGCTCACCGATGCTGACGAAGGCGCGCACGCGTTTTTCGACCTGGTATGGCCCCATACCCCATTCCACCTCTTTGGCTTCGACTTGCCACGCTACGTCGCCAAGTAGAAATTGCACGAGGTTGAGGCCGTGACTGCCCAAGTCCATCAACAAACCTCCGCCCGCGATTTCCGGCACAAAGCGCCACGGCACATTGCTGGGATCAATCGGATGCGCCTTGCGGCGATAGCACAATTGCACGCGTGTAATCGCGCCGAGATTGCCGCTTACGATAATGCTGCGCAAGTGTTGAAACTTCGCGAAGCAGCGGCGATAGTAAGCGACGAACAACGGCACGCCCGCCTTTTCGAAGGCGCGAAGCATTTCCAAACATTCGGCAAACGTGCGCGCCATCGGCTTTTCGACGATGACCGGTTTTTTCGCGGCTGCAGCCAGCAGCGCGTAATGGCAATGTGTTTCCGGCGGAGTCGCAATCGCGATGGCGGTGATACGCGGATTGTGAATCAACTCAGACGCGTTGGTGGTCCATTGCGCCACGCCGTGCCTGCGCGCATAATCCTCGCACTTCGCAGCGTCACGCCGCATCACCATTTCGAGCGCACTATTGCTCGCCTTTTGAAAGCCCGGCCCGCTCTTTTTTTCCGTAACGTCGCCGCAGCCAATAATGCCCCAACGCACGATTTTGTGCGAGCCGGCCTCACGGCGCAGCGCGTAACAAGTCATCGGGCCGACGCCGCGGACTTCGACGTTTTCATGAATTTTGAACAAACCGCGGCGCGACCACGGAAGTTTTTGGTAGAAATCTTCGCCAATGACGATCGGAGAGTTTAGGACTTTGGAGAGCGCTTCGAAGCGAGAGGCGAGATTGACCGGCTGTCCCAGCACGGTGAATTGACGTTTGCGCGCATTGCCGACGTTACCGCAGAATACCGTGCCATAATTTAAGCCCGTCCCGATTTCAATCGGATGTCCGCGAAATGAAAAGCGTGCAGCGGTGGCGTGCATTTCCAACGCACAGTCCAAAGCCTTGGCAGCCAAATCGTTGCCGGGCTGATCAAAGCCCCACACAGCCATGACATTGTCACCGATGAATTTGTCGATCATGCCGCCATGCGCGTGAATGATTTCGATCATCGCGTCGAGGTAGCGGCTCAATTCCTTCACAATGTCTTCGGGATCGGCTTCCAACGAGAGCGAAGTATACGAGCGCATGTCCGTGAACAAAATGGCGCAGTCGATATAGCGCGGCGCGCCATACGCATTCAAGCCCTTCACCAACAAATCATCTAGCACGCGCGGGTGCACGTGACTGCGAAACGCAGCAAACATGCTTTCTTCCGTGGTGACCAGCGTGGTCTGTTCCTGCGTGGCTGCACGCAGCTTGCCGGAAAGAATTCTGATGAGATTGAGCGTGAAATGCTGTTCGCGCAAAAATTCCCGCGCCAAGTCCGCGGGAATGGCCAAGGCGCGCACTTCTTCGTGCGCAATTGCAGTGGCGCTATAGGGCGCGTCATCGACCACGCCCTGCTCTCCGATCAACTCATTCGGTCCGCGCCGCACGAGCACGACCTCCGCGCGCACGATATCCACGTGCCCGCCGAGAATGATAATGAGCGCCTCCGCCGGCTCGCCCTCGCGCATGATTACTTCGTCTTTGGCATACACGCGCAACATTTCCGGCGAGAGTTGCGCCATCAATGCGGCCGGCACATCTTTGAAAATGCTCTGCTGCAACAACGTCGAAAAAAACGCGGTACTACCTGGCATAGCGGGCTTCGAGGACGGCATTCGTTCTGAAAAGGACATTCCTTACACGCATATTCTTACACGAAGACTTATTTGCGCGCAAGCGCACGAGCAACTCTGCGCCAGCGCGGGCAATATGCGCAAACTCCGGCAATGTTGCAAAAGGTTTTGCATTTTACTTCGGCCCGGCGTACATTGGCCGCACTTTTTATCAAAAAACGCTGAGAAAAAACCAGGGAGCAAGCCATGTCCTTCAACCACAACCACAACGCCGTGATGGCGCGCACACCTCGACCGGCCTTTTGGGCCGACGTTCCCGATGAGAAATGGGACGATTGGCGCTGGCAACTCAGCAATCGTTTAAACTCCGTTGCGGATTTGGAAAAAGTCATCCATCTCACGGAGAGCGAGAAACGCGCGCTCTCCTCCAAAAACCTTTTTCGCGTGGATATTACGCCCTTCTTCGCCAGCTTGATCGACCCCGATTCGCGCGATTGTCCCGTGCGCCGGCAGGTGATTCCCACCGAAGAAGAGATGGTGCCCTTCACTTCCATGATGGAAGATTCGCTCGCCGAAGACAAACATTCGCCCGTGCCGGGATTGGTGCACCGCTATCCCGATCGTGTGCTGATGCTGGTCACGACGCAGTGCGCGACCTATTGCCGCTATTGCACGCGCAGCCGCATCGTTGGCGACCCCAGCGCGCAATTCAATCGCAAAGAATTTGAC
>JABWAN010001150.1 GCA_013361015.1 Candidatus Zhuqueibacterota bacterium
GGGCGCATCAAAGGCATGAAGCCCAAATTCAACCTTTATACCATCCCCGGCCAGGTCTACTACGCATACAGCCGCAAGATTATTTTGCGCGGCGTGGACGGCATCGTATTCGTGGCAGACTCGCAGGCCGATCGCTTGACCGAAAATCTCGATTCACTGATGGATTTGGAACAAAACTTGATCGATGAAGGCAAGACCTTGGAAGATTTTCCCTGGGTGTTGCAATACAACAAACGCGATGTGCCCCGCATTCTTTCCGTGGCAGAGTTGAATCGCAAGCTAAATTTCAATGCGGTGCCCACCATCGAAGCCGTGGCCTCGAAGGGCAAAGGCGTGCTGGAGACGTTGAAAGTTGCGATTCAAGGCGTGGTGAATCACACACAGAAAGTGATTTGAAGTCGTGGCGCATGTAATTGCCAATCGAAATTTTCGAATTTTCAGTTTTCCGGACTCCCAACTTTACGGACGAAGTAACCAAGCGAGAGCAATATGTACTACGATAACGACGATACACAAGGCGCGCACGCGTTTTTGGAAGACGGCTCCGATGCTCTTTCCGACATGAACCCCACCCTAGTTCCGCAGGTTGCCATTGAGCAAAAAATGACGGAGACGGTCGCGGCCGGCATTTATGAGGCCGCGCATCTGTTTAGCGATGAAGGTTTGCCCATTGCGCAAGCAGTGAGCACGACCGGCCAAAATGTGGAACGCGACCGCATCGCAGAGATGGCGATCTTGTTTCAAGACGTGCGGCGCATGGCCTCGCTCATGGGCGGCATTTCGCGCTTGCGCGAAGTAACGATTGAAGGGGAAAATCGCCGAAAAATCGTGTTTCGTTTCTTTCGTGCATTTGAGCAGCAAGTGATCCTCGCCGTTGTTGTGCCGCCGAGTAAAGCCTACCGCCAGCGCACAAATGAACTGGAAAAGCTCATCATGGGCGTCTCGGTTTAGCGCCTTGCTTGCCAAACATGAGAGGCCGGCAACTTTTCCAGGTCATAATCCTCTGTTGCATTTCAAAGGCTGAATAACTATATTTTTTTGTTTGCATTCGCCAGAGTGGCGAAATTGGTAGACGCGCTAGCCTTAGGAGCTAGTGGGCGAAAGCCCGTGTGGGTTCGAATCCCTTCTCTGGCACGTTCTCGACCCCACGATCATTGTGATCGCGGGGTATTTTTTGATATCTCACACAGGAGCAGGAGTTGGAAGTCAACATCTCAACCGGCGAAAAGTGGAAACGCCACATTGACGTTTCGCTGTCGGCCAGCGAGTTTCAACCGCACGTGGAGAAGCGTATTCGGAACGTACAAAAACGCGCGCACGTCGATGGTTTTCGTCCCGGCAAAGTTCCTCTACAAGTTGTCGAAAAAATCTATGGCAAGGCCATTCGCCAGCAAACTCTCGAGGAACTTCTACCCGACCTTCTCAGTCAAATTCGCGAGCAGCACCATCTGCATACCGTCGGCCCGGCGAATCTCGAGGAAATAAAACTCGAAGCCGACAACAGTCTAAAATTTCGCGCCACCGTGGAGGTGGAGCCGGAGTTCGAGTTAAACAAATACGCTGGTTTTGAAATCATCAAAACCGCTTATGATGTTTCCGAGGAGGACGTTACCGAACGTTTAGAGATGCTTCGTGAATCACATGGCTGGCTCGAAAGCGTGGAAGCCGGTGCGCAAGCCGGTCATATTATCACCTCGAATATTCAGGTTTTGGATCCGATGG
>JABWAN010000115.1 GCA_013361015.1 Candidatus Zhuqueibacterota bacterium
AAGGCCTTTTTGAACAAAAGCTGCAACGCCTTTTCGCCACGCTCGCCCATGTCGATCGTCACCTCATTCACGTACATCTTCACGAACTTCGCGCCGAGTTGTGCATTGATGCCGCGTCCGAATTGCAACGCGTAGGGAATGGCTTCTTCTTGATGCGCGTAGCCGTACTGAATGCTGTCGCGCAAGCCTTGCGAGAGCCGGTGTGCCAGGTCGAGACCGAGGTCGCGGCGCACCACGTCGAGGCCGAGCGGCAGCGGCAACCCGTTGGAATCCTCGCGCCACACTTCGCCGAAGTCGAGCAATTTGTGCAAACCGGATTCATGATAATTGATCTGGCCTTCGTGAATGAGCAAACCGGCGTCGACTTTATCGGTGAGCACGGCGTCGATGATCGCATCGAACGGCAGGTCGGTGTTGCGCACGTTCTCCACATAAATCTTCAATAAAAGATTTGCCGTCGTCCAGCGTCCCGGCGTACCGATCGTTTTGCCGTCCAACTCTTTCATGCTCGAATACTTGCTAGAGACGATGATGGGGCCGTAGCCTTCGCCCATGCTGGCGCCGGTGCGCATGACCCAATATTTGTCGCCGACATACGGCAGCGCATGCGCGGAAATCGCGGTGACTTCAAGCTCCGCGTGCAACGCGCGCTCGTTGAGCGATTGAATGTCTGCCATGACATGCTCGATTTTCACGCCGGGGATTTTGACTTTTTCCGAGGCCAGTCCATAAAACATGAACGCATCGTCGGGATCGGGGCTATGACCGACGCGAATGATTCTTTCTTGCACGAGTGCGATCTCCTTTGAATGGGAATTCGTTCACAGTGTTCGCAGGTGCTTACGAACGCTCAAGAGTTAATTGTTTTGCGAAAAGCGCGCGCAATGTAAGCATTAATTTTCAGCAAAACCATGCTGAATTCTGTTAAAGATTGGACATCTGCTTCAGCCTGAAACAACTTCCGGGGCCGTGTCGCAGGCGCTAGACAAGGATAAGATGAGACAAATCAGCCCTAGCCTGCCTCCAAAGGCAAGTGCGGGAATGGCATCACTTTTGTCTTCCCCGAGCTAGCTGGTTTGCGCATTTATATGACAAAGACTTTTCAAACGCGAGTCGCTTTGCAGCGACGCATGCCAGAAATTGACTTCAGCCTAGGGCATACAACAATTGCAGAGAGTGGAGCATGAACTCGCCAGGTCAGCCGACATCGAACTCCGCTTTACACGCGAATGAGGACGAGCTTGCGAATGCCAAAATACTTTTGATCGACGACGATCATGACATGCACGAGCTGTGTCGCCATTATTTGGAAAAGGCCGGGTATCAATTCGTTTCCGCGCACGATGGTGCGCAAGGTTTGGAAATCGTTCGGCGCGGCGCGATCGATCTTATTTTGCTCGATCTCATGTTACCCGACCGGGACGGTTTCACTATTTACCAGGAGTTGCTTTCGCACCCAGATTTTAAGCACGTGCGGCGTGTGCCGGTTATTGCACTCACGGCCAGTGCGGATTTCAATGCACGCAAGCAGGAGTTGTTGGATGCCGGGGTGTGCATGTATCTCGAAAAGCCGTTTGGCTCGCACGAGTTGCTCAAAGTAATCGAGAATGTTTTGCTGGCTTGGCAGGTGCGCGAACGTAAAGGCGCGCCGGACCATACGAACGGCGAAGACTTGCGGCGCGTGTTGGAAGAGAACCGCAAGCTGCGCTCACAAATTCAGGAGCGCTTGAACTGCGAGAAGCTGGTGAGCAGCTCGCCGCAGATGCGCGACCTGGTCGAGCGCTTGTTCAAGGTGGCGCAGACGGAGGCGAGTATTTTGATTCATGGCGAGAAGGGTTCGGGCAAAGAATTTCTCGCGCGGTGCATTCATGCGAATAGCGCGCGCACCAACGGCCCGTTCGTCGCCGTGAATTGCGCGGCCCTGCCGAGCAATTTACTGGAGCAGGAGCTTTGGGGTTATGAGAAGGATGCCTTTGCGGGCGCGTTGCACTTGCGCCGCGGCTTGCTGGAGCTGGCGGAGGGCGGAACCTTGTTCTTGGATGACGTTACCGAGTTGGGATCCGATTTACAAACCAAGCTGCTGCGCGTATTGCACGATCGGCAATTTCATCGCCTCGGCGGCAAATATGCATTCAACGCGGATTTTCGCGTCATTTCCGCGAGCGTGCGCGATCCGCTGGCCGCGGTTAAAGATAAAATCCTCCGGCACGATCTCTTTTATCGTCTCAACGTTATTCCGATTGCACTTCCTCCGCTGCGTGAGCGCCAAGAAGACCTCCCGATCTTGTGCCGCATCTTTCTGCAAGATTTTGCCCGCATGCACGAGCAGTCCCTGCTCGAAGTTTCGCCCGAGGCTCAGGAAAAACTTTTGAACTATAGTTGGCCCGGCAATGTGCAGGAGCTGCAGCAAGTGCTGGAAAGCCTCGCGGCGCGCCCCGGCAACGCGCGGCTCGAAGTGGCGGATTTGCCGGAGCACATCCGCACAAGCGAGGCCGGAGAAACTCCGCGCATGCGTACGGAAATCCTGCGCCATGAACGCAGCATGCCGCTGCGGGAAGCGCGGCAAAGGTGGGTGGAACAGTTCGAGCGCAAATATCTGATTGATTTGCTCAACCAATACAACGGCAATATCAGTCGCGTTGCGCGCCGCGCCGGCGTGCATCGTATGACGATCTATCGCATGCTGAAGAATTATGATATCACCATCACGCCCCGGCGTGCAGAATAAAGCAGATTACACCCGGTAATTTCCATTGAACCAATGCGGGAGGGTTTTATGCCGTTACCATCACCCGCTGCCAACGGCCACCAGCGCAAGGAAGCGAGCGCCACTGGGCAGGCGTTAGCAGCCGATTCGCCGCCGGTGCAAATCGTTCCCAAGTCCCGGCTCAGCGAAGAAGATTTCAAGCGGAAGATCATCAATGATCTCCTCAGCCACCTCGACTATAAAACCGCGGAACTTAGCGGCGCGGTCGAAGTGAAAAGGGAGGAGATTGCGCAGGAGTTGTTGCAGCTTTCAACGCGCACGTTGATTTCGTGGTACGAGGCTTTTTTGCTCGTACGCAGCGAATTAATGTACGGCGGCTACGAGCTCAACGGCTTGCGCATCATCGATCACCCGGCAGACGTGCTGCGTAAGCTCATGAAGAGCGATCCGGAGTTTGATATTCAGCAATTCATATTTTGAGCTCTCAAATCCACGCCCGAAGATTCGGGATTTAGTCAGCCAAAAATGGAAGGGGAGAATCGGCTTGCACGCATGATTGACACATCAACTGGAGAGGCCCCATCATGGAAAAATCACTCGGTGAGTTTCTCGCTCTGGCACTGGTCGTGCTCTTGTTATTCATGGGAGGTTACATCATTGCCAGTATGAGAAGGCGGCCCGTCGCCAGCGGTTTCCCCGCAGGCGAAAGAAGAAATATTCTCCTCGCTGAGATCTTCAAGATGAAAGAAGCGGGCAAATCTTACGATGAACAGATGAAATATTTGCGACAACAGGGCATTGACAAGAGCGTGGCCGCTGCGCTACTTACCGATGCTGAGCGAAAATTCAATCGAGAGCACGGTGTCACGAGCGAGGCGATGCTAGAATAAAGGTGGAGCAGCATAGCCCGCTAGTTTGTGCGCATTACTGTTTGGTCGGGGTGGTTTAACACTGGCCCGGCCGTTCCTTCTTTGAAATCAGACCAGTTCGGCAAGCGCAACAGCGAACTCATGTGCGGTGGCATAACGAACAGCGCGATCTTTCTGCAGCGCTTTCTGCACCAACCGATCGAATCCTGCAGGAAGATTGGCATTGAGCTCCGAGGGCGGGATCGTTGCGCCCGCAAGAATACCATGGGAAATCGTGGCCATGCTCTCGCCTAGAAATGGACGATTGCGCGTAGCCATCTCATACGCAACCACACCCAACGCAAAAATATCCGAACGACCATCCACTTTCTCCCCTCTTATTTGCTCCGGCGACATGTAGTTCGGCGTTCCCAACAATGCGCCTTCCTGTGTGAGACTTGAAGAAAAAATGTGCGCGATTCCGAAATCCATGAGCTTCACCGCGCCTGCACGCGTGAGCATAATGTTCGCGGGCTTCACATCGCGATGCACCACGCCGCGCGTATGCGCATACGCTAAGGCTTCACACACCGGAACCAACAGCTTAACGATTCTCTCCAAAGCCAGCGGCGCTTCTCTCGCAATCACCTCTTCGAACGTTTTGCCTTCTAAATATTCCATCGCGATATAGGAATACGGCCCGGCCTCATCAGCTTGATAGATCGTCACGATATTCGGATGATTCAAAGCGCCGGCGGCTTGCGCTTCGTGCAAGAAGCGTTGCCGCATGCGCTCGTTCGAGGAGGCAGAAAGTCCCGAAAGCGATCGAATGGTTTTAATCGCCACGCGGCGATTGAGTGTAGGATCACGGCCCTCGTAAATTTTTCCCATGGCCCCTTCGCCGATCTCGCCCACGATTTCGTAACGCCCGATACGGCGCGGCATTTCTTCCAAACGCGTGGCATCGAATGAAAGCGCTGCGGTCTGCACCGGTTTATGCCCTCGCCGGCTGAGTGCAATGGCACCGATGAGACCGATTGCAATGAGCAACCCCATGGGCTTAAACCAGAGATCGCTGCTCGCAAAAAATCCGAACGACGTCACCCACAGCGCCAGTGCCAAGCCGAAAAGTGCGACACTGGCATAAGGTTGCGGCCCTCTCATCCCCACCCAAAAGGCTAGCGCACCGAGCAGCGCCATGGCGAGCAGTTCCAGCATGAGCATGCTGCGTCGCCGCGTGAGTACTTCGCGATTCAAAATATTGGCAGTCGAAGTGGCGAGCTTTTCCACGCCGGGCATGCGCGCGCGCACCGGTGTGCGCAAAAAATCTTGCGTGCCCGCCGCAGTGACGCCCACAAAAACGATTTTGCCCGCAAGGCGAGCAGCGAAATTGCCCGCCAGAATTTCCACGGCTGAAAATTTTTGAAAGACGGTTTCGGCGCCATAATAGTTAATCAAGCTGCGCCCTTGCGCATCGAGCGGAACAAACAAATCTCCGGCTTGAATGCCGGCGCCGGCTTTCACCGTCACCTCGCCGCGCGTCAAGCGTTGCGCGTGAATCGCCACTTGCAGCGGCAGTGCGGGCAGATAAAATTCACCATAGCGAACGAGTAGATTTTCCCAACGCACGGTTTCGCCTTCAGAAAGAATGTTGACATGGCCGCCGGGCAAACTCGCCGACATTAAATCTGGCCGTGAGTGTAAAAGCTCGCCGGCAGTGGGGAGAGGAAGCTCGTGCATCGTCTCCGGCGCGTCGAAGAGAATGAGTGCACTGGCGGCGATCGAGGCGGGCAAAGGCGTTGGTGCAGCGCGGGCAGATTGATTGAATTGCGCAAAATAATATGGCAGCACCACACGGCTGCGGCCGCTCGCGGCGCGCGTATTTTTGAGCGCCTGCACAAGGGCCGCGGTACCCGCGCTGTCTGCAGGTTTGTCGTGCAAAATGAAATCGCACACGATCAGCTCGGCTTGGGCCCCGGCAAGGCGCTCCACCAGCTCCGCGATTCTTTGCCGCGGCCACGGCCATGCGCCATAGCGTTGAAAACTGGCATCGTCAATCGTAACGAGGACGACTCTCTCGCCGGGTGAAAGCGAGCCGCGCAGTTTGAAGAAAAGATCGAGATTGGCGTATTCAATGCGTTCTAGGAAGGAGGAAAAGGGCAGGATGCCGGCATGCAAAAGCGCGAAGAGCAAGAGAAGCGTTCCGGCGAGGAACTTGGGAAGATGGCGAAACCCGGCGGCTTGCGAAGTCATGACGCTGCTCCGTTTGCAGTCATTGTTTCCTCCTCGCCTCCCCGAATTGTCATTCTGGAAGAGTCTTTTTCAGCACGCACGAAACTGCTAGTGTCGAGGCTCTTTCTCAACACCAAAAAAGATTCATCCTGAATGACAACATTTTGGTGGGTTAGCAATGAACACGGGCTTGGCATTCTATCTCCCCATCGCGAGATCGCGATCCCGTTCTTGATTCCATCGCACCCACGCCAGATCACCGCCGTGATCTGCAAACGCACGCGGCTCGCCGGGCTTGCCGTTTTTGGCAATGACGAGCTCTTGATAAGCCTGTACCCTCTTGATCCACGTTTCCATGGGAATTTGTTGCGGCCCGGGAACTTGTCGCGGCGGGCCGATTTGCTGAGGCGCGCCGCCCGCAGGATTCGAACGCACTTGCACTGCGCCTTCATAAACTCGCACCGCTGCTGCGCTGTCTGCTGCAACCACGGCGCGATAGACCGTGCCTTGCACGCCGGCAATCGCCGTGGGCAGCTTGACCTCGACTTTGGGCGGCTTATCGAGAAAAATCGTAATGCGGGTCCACAACGAGCCGAGGTCTAAAGCAAAATTGGCTTGATACGAATTTGCGGCGCTGCGGGTTGACGTGCTGCGCTGCAACGTGACGATCTTCAGCCGCGAATTGGCAGAGAGCCGCAGCACGCTGCGATTGTCGAGCACCAACTCGGCCCTCCCGTCCCTGCTTGTTTCGATTTCATCGTTTGGTTTTAAAATTAAGTTTACCGGCGCGGGCACGAATGCGGCCGTGCTCGCACCGCGACGATAGCGCACCGTGCCTTCCGCAAAAGTTAGCACTGCATGCGCGGCTGCGCTGCGCAAAAGTTCCGGCGGCGGTTCCGGCGCTTGCCGCACGGGAAAGAAAAGCGTGTCGCCGGGATGAATGCGATTGAGATCGGCGAGATGGCGGTTCGCTTGTTTGAGCACGGCGAAAAGCGAGTCAGTGAAATAGCCATAATAGCGAATGGCGAGATAGCTGGCCGTGTCGCCTTTGCGCACGAGGAAAGTTTGGGTGGAAGCTGCGCTCCAGCTTTGGCGCAACAGGCCGGCGAGCAACAAGAGCGACGCGATACCGAACGCGAGCAGCGCAACAGTTTTCAAGCGTGTGGGAAAACTGACGAGGTGTTTTGACATAATAAGTATGCGATTCGTTATAGAAGGAAAAAGCAAGTTATTAGCTGCGGCGCATTTGTATGATTCAAACCTCCCGAAAGATAAACCTCCGCCCGCCGACTTCGATGCGATCGTTAAACGCGAGTTTGGCATTCATCACGAAGACGCCGTTGAGGCGCACGCACGGTTGCGCGGTTTCGCTGCAAATATAGAAGCTCGTGCCGCGTTGTGCGATCGAGGCGCGAATCTTTTCGCGCGACGGCACGCGAATATCGACCTCGCCCTCGTTGCCCAGTGCGGCTTTGCCGTTCGTAATCGCGAACACCGCATTGTTGGCTTCGTTGATGAGCAGGCCGGTCGTGCTCGTGCTCGGCTCGGAAGGTTGGTGCGGCAGTGCAAAGCTGCGTGTGTGCAGCTTCGTAACTTCTCCGCGCAGAGTAGCCAGTTCCATCATGTCGCTGAACGTCAACTCATATGCGCCGATCTTAATCTCATCGCCGTCCGTGAGCAGCATCGGCGCGGTAATGCGATTACCGTTGATAAAAACGCCGTTCGTGCTCTTGAGATCTTCGATCTTGAAATGATTGCCGTTCTCACGCCGCAAACGCGCGTGCACGCGCGACACCGTGAGATCGGCCAGGCGCACTTCGTTGCCCGGCTCGCGCCCAACTTTTAGCTCGTCGCCTGTAAGCTCCAGCTCGGACAAGAGCAAACCATCTTTTCGAATACGCAGTCGTGCCATGGGAAGAAATTTCAGTCAACCAATCTCAAAACGTGTCATAGCGCAGGCTTTTGCTTTTTGAAATCTGCGAAGCGCTTTAATATCTAAAGAGAAAATTCCGTGCAAAAATAGCAAAAAATTTAGCCACAGAATTACACAGAAACTCACAGAAAGAAGTCATTTTTTGTTAGGGAAGAATTCTGTGGCCTTCCGTGTGATTCTGTGGCCTTCTCTTTTTGGTTCCGGCGCTCATGTATGTTGTTGCGGCATAAAGCCGTTGGTGATCGGCATGCGGCGGTCTTTGTCGAAATTCTTTTGCGTGATTTTAATGCCGGGCGCGGCTTGCCGGCGTTTGTATTCCGCGCGATCGATGAGTCGAATGACGTCCTTCACAATGTGAGCGGGAATGCCGAGGGCCACAATCTCGGCATAACTGCGGTCTTGCTCGACGTACTCGGCAATAATGCGATCGAGCACGTCGTAAGGCGGCAGCGCATCTTGATCGGTCTGATTCGGCCGCAACTCCGCAGTGGGCGCGCGCGCAATCGTGCGCCGCGGAATCACGGGCGTGGCGAACGCATGCTCATTCACCCATTGCGAGAGCGCATAAACCAGCGTCTTCGCCACGTCTTTCAACACGGCAAAACCGCCGACCATATCGCCGTAGAGCGTGCTGTAGCCAACCGCGGACTCGCTTTTGTTGCTGGTGGAAAGCACGAGCCAGCCGAACTTGTTCGAGAGCGCCATGAGCAGTATGCCGCGTGTGCGCGCCTGCAGGTTTTCTTCGGTAATATCGCGCTCCCTATTTTTGAACGCGCCCGCCAGCACTTTTTCGAATGCCAGCACGGGCTCTTCGATGGGCAGCGTGATGGTTTGCAGCTTGAGATTGCGCGCCAGCTCTTCGGCATCTGTGATGCTTTCGGAGGCCGTAAACCGGCTGGGCATGAGCACACCGACGACATTTTCCGGCCCGAGCGCGGCAGTCGCAATAGCCGCGGTCAGGGCGGAATCGATGCCGCCGCTCAAGCCGAGCACCACTTGCTTGAAGCCGTTCTTGCGCACGTAATCGCGCGTGCCTAAGACCAGTGCTGCAAAAATTTCGTCGAGCGGCTCACGTGCAGTTTCAATCATTGGCGGTTTGCTCGCTGCGCGTGAGTTAAGTGCGGGCAGCGTGAGGTGCACTTCATTCAGCGCGTAGCGATCCTGCAAACCCAATTCAGGGCGCGGCAGGCTCGTGGGCAGATCGAGATCGGCAAAGATCGCCTCTTCTTCGAATTGATGGCTGCGCAACAGCAATTGGCCCTCCGGCCCGTAGATCAAAGCCTGGCCGTCGAACACCAGCTCGTCCTGCCCGCCCACGAGATTCACGTACACGAAATGCGCGCGACACCGCCGCGCGAGATCAGAAACCAGCCGTTCGCGCTCTGCGCCTTTTCTGAAATGATAAGGCGAGGCGGAGATATTGACAATGATTTGCGCACCGCCTTCAGAGGCTTCGAATTCTGAAATGTTTTCGTGCACCCAAATGTCTTCGCAGATATTCACGCCGAGACGGAGGCCCTCGCACGCGAGCACGAGCGGCTGCGTTCCGGGCGTGAAATAGCGACGCTCGTCGAACACGCCGTAATTGGGCAAGCAAATTTTGCGATAGAGGGCAGCGAGTTTACCGTTCGCGCAAATGCCCGCGGCGTTATAGATGCGCTCGTTTTTCTTTTCCACGAAGCCTGCGATGACCGTGAGCTCGCGGCTGGCGTGAGCCAGGGCCTCAAGGCCCGCGCGGTTCGCCTCCGCGAAGTCTTTACGCAATACCAAATCTTCCGGCGGATAACCGCAAACCGCAAGCTCGGGGAAGATCACGAAGCGCGCGCCGTGCTTGCGCGCTTGCTCGACATAGCCCACCATGCGCGCGACGTTGTTGGCAATGTCGCCCACGCGCGGGTTCATCTGAATCAATGCGAAGCGATAGGTATTAGCCATGCGAATGCGCTCGGGTTGATTTTAAAGTGAAGCAAAGTAATTTTTGGCGGGAGCAAAAGCAAGATGGAAGATGCTAGATAAAGGTGGGCACTCAACCCCACGGTGAAAACGTGCGCGCTTCTGCCGAAAGAAGTGTAAAGCACGTCGGCTGCGCAGCCGTAATGATGATTGGCCGAGTTCATCGATGGAGTTTCGAGGCCTTTAAAGCTTCTCCCAATCGGATTTGTCAATGCCACCTTGCCGTAAAATTCTGGCGAGCAGATCGCGACCGATATCGCTTTGGTGAGGGTTGGGAATCGCTAGTTTGATTTCGCCTTTAATCATGTATTGATGCTTGCCGCCGGCGTAAGGGCCTTCGAATCCCAGCTCTCGGAGATTGTGGATCAGATCATTCCTTTTGATTGGGCCGAACTGCGGCATTAT